>JBOGDN010000598.1:0-1895 GCA_050742995.1 Stackebrandtia sp.
GCTGAAGGCATGTGCGGCGTCGAGGCTGACGGCGGTCACGACGGGGCGCCGATCGGATGCTCGCGAAGCGGCGGTCACGATCCGACTTGCCGGGGTGGGCCAGGTCGCGTACGGGGTGAAGGTTTCGCGGGGGCGACGACTCCGGTCTCATAGGCGACGATGACCAGCTGGGCGCGGTCGCGGGCGCCCAGCTTGGCGAGCAGGCGGCTGACGTGGCTCTTGACGGTCGCCTCGCTGAGGTGCAGGTCTTTGGATATCTCTGTGTTGGACAGTCCATGCGCGACCAACCCGAGCACCTCGTGCTCCCGCGCGGTGACGCCGTCAAGGCTTGTCGTCGTGGGCGCCGGCCGCCGGCGAGACACGAACTCGCCGATGAGCCGCCTGGTGACCGTCGGCGCCAGGAGGCTGTCGCCGGCGGCGGCGACGCGGATCGCCCTGAGCAGGTCGGCCGGGGGCGAGTCCTTCAGCAGGAATCCGCAGGCCCCGGCACGCAGCGCCGCATACACATACTCGTCAAGGTCGAAAGTGGTGAGTATGACGACTCGGGTGTCGCGGCACTCCGCGGACTCGCAGATCAGCCGCGTCGCCTCGATGCCGTCCATTTCGGGCATCCGCACGTCCATCAGCACGACGTCCGGGCTGTCGCGGCGGGCCGACTCCACCGCTTGGATTCCGTCGCCGACGTCGCCGATCACCTGCAGATCCGGCTCGGTGTCGAGGAGGACGCGGAAGCTCGCCCGCAGCAGTTCCTGGTCGTCGGCGATGAGCACTCGCGTCACGATGTTTCCCAAACGTCGACTGGTGCGATCACGAAGAAGAGAATACGGCCCCGGGTCCGGTCCTCGCAGGTCGAGCGGACGCCGCCGTGAAGACTTTTTCTCCACAGGCCCCGCCCCACAACCGGGGGCAAACCACCCATTCAATTAACTATGGTCCTCCGCGTCGCCGGGCGGCGTCAAATGGTTATCGGTCGATGTGAGCGAGACGGGGAGGCGGGCGGCGACGGTGAAACCGCCGCCCGGGCGGCGGCCGGCCGTGAGGGTTCCGCCGTAAAGCGCGGCTCGCTCACGCATGCCGATCAGGCCGTGCCCGCCGGGCTGACCGGAGGGGCCGGGGCCGTTGTCGGTCACTTCGACGATCACTGTTCCGTCGTCGTTTCGCAGCGTGATCTGGCAGTCGGCGGGCGCGGCGTGTTTGACCACGTTGGTGACGGCTTCCTGAACGATCCGGTAGATCGACAGCTCGACGCTGTCGGACAGTCGCGGCAGGTCGCTCTGACGCAGGGTCGCTCGGACTCCGGCCTTGCCCGCCTGCTCGGTCAGCTGCGGCAGGTCTCGCAGGCCGGGGCTTGGCGAACAGCCCGCGTCCGCGGCGCCGTCGCTGCGCAGCACGCCGAGGACCTGGCGCATCTCCTCCGTCGCCGCTCTGCTCGTCTCCTCGATGACTCGCAGCGTGTCCAGCGCCTCCTCGGGTCGCTGCTCTGCCACGTGGATGGCGACCCCGGCCTTGATCGTGATCAGGCTCAGGCTGTGCGCCACGACGTCGTGCAGCTCGCGCGCGATCCGCAGCCGCTCCTCAGTCAGCTGCTGTCGGGCGCGATGCTCCTCAGCCTCGACGGCGCGCGCCTGGCGCAGCCGCATCGAGTTTCCGAGCGTCCACGCCACGCCAAGCGCGGCCAACGTGCCGACGATGTGGACCGCGCCGTACTGAACCGGCACGTCGTGCACCTCGACCACCCGCACCAGCCAGGCCATGAGCGGCGGCGTCGACGCGCACGCCGCCAGCGCCGGGATCGAACGGCTGCGCGGCTCGAGTTTGGCCACTATGTACAGCACGAACGCCGTGAGGCCCGTGGCTCCGGCCGTGAGCGCGATCAGATCGGCGGCCATTGCCGC
>JBOGDN010000599.1:0-13166 GCA_050742995.1 Stackebrandtia sp.
GGCCACGTCCGCGACGAACGCGGACACGAACGTCGCGAACGCAACGGCCGCGGCGGCCGCTCGTTCGACCGCCGCGAGCGCACCGAGCGGCGCGGCTAAAGTCCTACCAGGACCCGGGTTTGGTCGCGTACACGTACCGCTTTCCCGGGTACTCCGACTGGCTCCAGAGCTGATCGCGCTGGGGCCAGTACGTCATGTCCTCGGGGCCGACCGGCAGCGCGCCGTTGTGCGGCACGGCCGTGTTTCCGGGATTCCAGACGAATACGTCTCCGGTTTTGGAGTCGCCGTTGCTGCGCTGGATGTAGTACGTGCCGTCGACGGCCGCGGCGCCCTGCATGCTTCTGATGCCGACCGTCTGCGCCCAGTCGGCGCGGGCGACGCCGTCGTCGTCTTCTGCGACGCGGTGGCTGGCTTCGTCGAGGTCGAATCGGGCGACTCGGGTGTCGCCGCCGGGGTTGCCGTACTCGCTGACCACGAGGCTGTGCGGGCTTGAGGTGCGGTCCAAAGCGGTCTGTGAGTAGCGCAGGGCGGGTTCGCCTCCGGCCGAGCTCGGCACGTAGCGGGCGACTTGCGGGATCACGTACAGGTAGTTGTGCGCCTGGTACGTGCCGTCGGGCTGGCGTCCTATCGCGGCGCCGTCGCCCACGTCGACCTTCATGACGCTGCTCATGTCGAACACGCGCATGCCGTTGTAGGTCTCGTTGACGTAGAGGTGGTCGCCGTACCAGACCATGCCTCCGGCGTGGGAGTTCACCCTCTGAAAGGAGGGCTGGTCGCCGTCCCACACCGGCTCGACCAGCAGCGTGTGCCGGTAGGACGGAGTGGCCCCGCCGGCCATGTCGACGAAGCTGACCCGCACTCCCATGTCGCGCCCGCTGTTGTTGTCGTACCAGGCGTTGAGCATGATTTCGCGGCCGTCGACGTCGCCGCTGTCGGAGGCGTCGCCCGTGCCGGTGACGCCCTGGGGCATCCAGTACTCGACGCCGGAGTCGCCGCGGTCCCAGCAGAACGACTGGTCGTGGTTTTTCACGGGGGCGGTGCAGCTTTGAGCGGTGCGGTTGGCCGAGTCGGCCACTTCCGAAACGGGGACGGCGCCCAACTCGGCCTGGAGCGCGGCGACGAGATCGGGGTCGACGTCGCTGCGTTCCAGTCGGAGGTTGGCGGGGTCGGCCTCGGCGGAGGCGTCGGTGCTCGGCCACAGGGTCAACGCGGCCGCGGCGACCGCGCACACGGACGCGCCGGCAAGCAAGCGGCCGTGCGCCGACTCGATCGAGAGGTTCATGGGAGCTCCGGGGGTGGGACGGGGCAAGCGATTGCCGTCAGGCTAAGAGAAGAAGCCCCGCCCCGGAAGCGCCGAAATTCCGACATAGCGGACACACGTAACATTTACGTACTTAAATATAATCGAAGTGGACGAATTAATGGGTACGTTATGGACTCTGCCCGTGTTGTCGCCGCCGCAACGCTTCGCGTTACCGCTTGCGCACCGCGCCCTCGACCAGATCCAGCACCGCGTCCAAGTCGACGCCGCTTCCGCCCATCGCCAGGCGGGTGATCAGCCCGTCGTAGGCGAGCTCGAGGAACCCCGCCAGCACCTCGACGGGCAGATCGTCGCGCAGCGTTCCGGCCTCGCGCTGCCGCAGCAGGCGCTCGCGCACGGCCTGGGCGATGGCCTGCTTGCGCTCCTCCCACGCCTTGGCGAAGTCCGCGTCGGTGCGCAGGCGCCGGCTCACCTCCAGCTGGCTGCCGAGCCAGCCGGTGGTCTCGGGGCGGTCGCCCTGCGCGGCCAGGTCCCGCATCACCTGGACAAGACCGTGCGCGGCGACGGTGTCGGCCATCGTGGTGGAGTCGTCCTCGGCCACGGCGAGAAACAGCGACTCTTTGTCGCGAAAATGGTGAAAGATCGCGCCGCGCGACAGACCGATCTCTTCCTCGAGGCGGCGCACCGTGGCCCCCTCGTAGCCGTGTCGGGCGAAGCAGGAACGCGCACCGGACAGAATCTGGCGCCGTCTGGACTGAAGATGTTCCGCGCTTACCCGGGGCACGCATCGATCGTCACACGGCGGCGGGTGCTTTGCAATAAGGACGTCCGGATTGCCGCGAGTGGAGACGTGATATTGAGCTTGTGGCTTAGAGTTTCTGACTTTGTCCCGTTTCCTGCTGCGCGTTCACCGGGCGCGACGGTCTTTGCGAAGCGCCGTCGTTGGAGTTTTTACTCGCGGCGTTGTCGGCGCTTCCGCATTCGACATCGGGATGCGGGAGCGCCTCCGCCTTGGTCTTGTCTGCGCGATCACGTGGGCCTTGCGGCCGTACAGCGGCCTACGATCGTTGCATCCACCTGGAGGCCGCTCGCCACGGAAGAGGACAAGGTCAGGAACTCTTATCCGTTTCCGCCGCGCCTGGCAGGATTGGGCCGTGTCGCAACTCGAAAGTCCCTCGGCTTACCTGCGCGTGGCCGCGGCGCAGGCCGCCGCCGCGCCCGGAGACCTCGCGGCCAACGCCCGCGCCGCCGCCGTGCTCGTCGACCGCGCCGAGCACGGTGGGGCCGACCTGGTGGTGCTGCCCGAGCTGTTCCTGCCCGGATACCACCCGCCGACGCTGGAAGCCAGCCCGGACCGGTGCGACGTCGAGGCCGACGGGCGCCGCGCCGTCGCCGACCCCAGGCTCGACCCGCTGCGCGACATCGCCCAGCGCCACCGGCTGTGCGTGCTTGTCGGCGCCAGCGTGCGGCAGGGCCCGCGGCGCCACATCTCCACGCTGCTGGTCGACAGGCTTGGCCGCGTCCGCGACGTTTACCGCAAACAGCACCTGTGCGACGCCCACGAGCGCGACCTGTTCACCGCCGGCGACGCCGGCGCGACCGTCGTCCTCAAGGGCTGGCGGCTCGGCATGGGCATCTGCTACGACGCCGCGTTCCCCGAGCACGCGCGCGCCGCGGCGAAGTCCGGCTGCCACGCCTATGTGACCGCGGGGGCGTTCCGGCGCGGCGGCGAGCACCGCCGCGACGTCTATCACGCGGCCAGGGCGCTGGACAACACGTTCTACACGGTGCTGTCGAGCGCGGTGGACGGCCCGGAACCGTGGACGTTCGGCGGCGGAAGCGCGATATACGACCCGGAGGGACGGCCGGTCGACCGCGCGCCGGATCGCGGCTCGGGTCTTGCCGCGGCCGACCTGGAGTCCAGAAAGGTCGAAGAGACGCGCGAAGCTCACACCATGCTCGCCGACGTCCGCGCCGACCTCACCGAAAGAATCACAGTAGACATCGAAGGCTGACTCCGGTTCGCCGCTCTGCGCTGCAGTTTCGCTCCCGTTCGCGCTTACCCAAAGGGATACTTAAATATGGGCACTGCTTATTGACGGACTGTTGAACCTCTGACAATGTCCGCTATACAGCTGATTGTCCGTTCGGCTGCCGCCCAACAGGAGAGAGATTCACATGAAACGTCTGCTCGCAGCAGGCGGCGTCCTCGGTTTGGCCGCGGTGGGGCTCGTCGCCACCTCGGCAACTGCCGAAGAACCCGACTCAACCCCCTCGGCCGCGCAAGCCGCCGACGCCTTCGTGAAGTCCGACGACTCCGAGCTGATGATCAACGAGAACGACGACTTCGTCCGCATCGGCGTCCAGTCCTCGCTCGGCATGAACTTCGTGTCCTATGAGCGCACCCACAAGGGTGTCCCGGTGATCGGAGGCGACTTCGTCGTCGCCGTCGACGACTCCGGAGAGGTCCGCTACGCCCGGACCGGTCAGCAGGCGGAGGTGTCCGTCTCGACCGAACCCGGCATCGACGCGGGCGAAGCCGACGGGCTCGCCGCCGAGACCGCCGACGGCGAAACCTCCGGCGAGGCCGAGCTCGTGGTCCTGGCCTGGGACGACTCCCCGGCGCTTGCCTGGGAGAGCGTCGTGTCCGGCGCCGGCGAAGACGGGGCGCCCGCCCTCACCCACGTGTTCACCGACGCCGACAGCGGCGAGGTGCTCGAAACCTACGAAGAGATCGTCGCCGGCACCGGCAACACTTACTACAACGGACGACCTGGCGCCGTCGAGTTCGGCAGCACCGATTCCGGCGGCCAGTTCGTCATGGAGGACCCGGACCGTCCCGGCGTCTCCTGCGGACCCGACGGCGGCGACCCCTACACCAGCGACGACGACACCTGGGGCGACGGCACCGGCACCGACCTCGAGACCGCCTGCGTCGACGCCATGTACTCCGCGGCCGAAATGTGGGACATGATGTCCGGCTGGCTTGGCCGCAACGGAGTCGACGGCGAGGGCAACGGATTCCCGATGTACGTGGGCCTCGACATGGTCAACGCCTACTGGACCGGTTCTTCGGCTCACTTCGGACACTCCACTGACGAGGAGCGTCAGATCACTCCGATGGACGTGGTCGCGCACGAGCTGGGCCACGGCGTGTTCCAGTTCACCCCCGGAGGCGCCGGAGGCGCCGGAGGCGGCAACGAGACCGGCGGCATCAACGAGGGCACCGGCGACATCTTCGGCACGCTTTCCGAATGGCACGACAACCAGTCCGGCGACGGATTCGACGCGCCCGACTACCTTGTCGGCGAGTCGGCCGGCCTGCTCAACGCCGGAGAGCCGATCCGCGACATGGCCAACCCGGCGGCGTTCGACCACCCGGCGTGCTGGAGCAGCGACATCCCCAACACCGAGGTGCACGCGGCCGCCGGACCGATCAACCACTGGTTCTACCTGACCGCCGAGGGCACCGCGCCCGGCGGCGACGGCAAGCCCGGCAGCGAGACCTGTGACGGATCCACGCTGGACAGCGGAATCGGCATCGAGGCCGCCGGCAAGATCTGGATGGGCGCGCTCAACGGCAAGACCTCCGGCTGGACCTACAAGGACGCCCGCCAGGCGGCGCTCGAATTCGCGGCCACCACCGACGAGTTCTCCACCTGCGCGGAGTTCGACCAGGCTCAGAAGGCGTTCGACGCCGTCTCCGTTCCCACCGACGGCGACCCGACCTGCGAGAAGTAGCAAACGGCTGAGCTGACAGCCCCTCGACGACGCGGCCGTCGGCGACGGAGAGTTTTCCGTCTCCGGCGGCCGCGCCGTGTGCCGAGCCCAGGGCATGCTTGAGGACATGACCGACGCCTGCGAATCTCCGTTCGAAGAACTGAGCCTCGACCGGCTGCGCCGGCGTACCAGCGCGAAGTGGCGCTGGTACGCACCCGACGTGCTGCCGCTGTGGGTGGCCGAGATGGACACGCCGCTGGCGCCGAGCGTCGCCCGGGCGCTGCGAGACGCGGTCGACCTCGGCGACACCGGATACGCTCTGGACGGCGACTTCCCGTCGGCCTTTGCCGGCTTCGCCCGCCGCCGCTACGACTGGGACGTCCCTCAGACGGCGCCGCGGCTGACCGCCGACGTGATGACCGGCCTGGCCGCCGCGCTGGAAGCCGTGACCGACCCCGGCGACGCGGTGGTGATCAGCACCCCGATCTACCCGCCGTTTTACACCTGCCTGGAGAGGCTGAAGCTGCGCGCCGTTTCCAGCCCGCTGCGACACACGCCCGACGGCTTCGGCCTCGACCTGAACCGCCTGGAACGCGACTTCGCCTCCGGCGCCCGCGCCTACCTGATGTGCAACCCCCACAACCCGTGCGGCCTGGCGCTGACGCGCGAAGAACTCGAAGCCGTCGCCGCTTTGGCGGACAGGCACGACGTGACCGTTGTCAGCGACGAAATCCACGCCCCGCTTACCGTGCCAGGGCGCGCGCACATCCCTTTCGCGTCGCTGGACAGCCCTTCGGCCGCGCGCAGCTTCACCGCCGTGGCGGCGTCCAAGGCGTGGAACCTGCCGGGGCTCAAGGCCGCCCTGCTCGTGCCCGGCGCCGAAGCCGACGTCTCCGCGCTTCCCGACGACATGTGGGTCGGCGCCGGCCTGTTCGGCGTCCTCGCGGGTCAGGCGGCGTTCTCCGAAGGGGAGGAATGGCTTGACAGCGTGCGCGACGGCATCGACGAGCGCCGCAAGCTCCTGGCCGAGCTGCTCGCCGCCCAGCTGCCGCGGGTGCGCTACACGCCGCCGCAGGCCACATACCTCGCCTGGCTCGACTTCCGCGACTGCGGACTGGACGGCGACCCCGCCGAGGTCCTGTGCGAACGCGGCCGCGTCGCCCTCTACAGCGGACCGAGGTTCGGTCCCGAGGGGACGGGCTTCGCGCGGCTGAACCTGGCGACCTCGCGCGACGTCATCGCCGAGGCGGTGCGCCGCATGGCCAAAGTGATCGGCTGAGCCTCACGGGTCCTCGTGTCCCGATGCGAGCAGCCCGTTGGCGATGACGTCGACGGCGATCATCAGCAGCTCGCGCAGCCGCTCCTCGTCGCGCCGCAAGCCGTCCGGGCGCCAACCAAGGCTGATCACGCCGTTCCAGGCCGCCCACAAGACGGTCGCGACCGCCTCGGGGTCGACCGGTCGCAGCAGACCCGCCTCGACTCCCCGGCGCAGCTCGTCGACCAGCCGGCTGTTCTGCGCCGCGATCGCCTCGGCCATCCGATCCGAAAGCTCTCGGCCGGCGGGATACCGTCCGGGATCGCCCGGGAAGGCCAGCATCCGGAAGTACTCCGGATGGTCGAGGTAAAAACGCAGGTACTCCTCGGCGGCGGCGTTGATCCGTTCCCGGGGCGTGCGGTCGGCGGTGTAGGCGCGGTCCATGTAGTTGCGGTCCACGTCGACGGCGCGCTCGACGACGGCCGCGTGCAGCCCCGCTTTCGATCCGAAGTGGTTGTACAGGGAGCCGACCGCCACCCCCGCCCGCTCGGCGATCTCCTCGACGGTGACGTCGTCGACGGCGCGCTCGGCGAAGGCCTCTTCGGCGGCGCGCAGGAGCGCGTCCACGGTGCGTTGTCTGCGCGGATCCATCAAGCCCCTTCTTGCAACCGTTGTAAAAAATGCGAATCCGGTGCTACCGTATCTTCCACACTTCTTGCAATCATTGCAAAAAATGTGGCTTGAGACGAGGCCTCGACTGTTTCCGCCGAAAAGGAGACCCCCCGATGCACACTCAGGACACCGTCTTCCGGCTGCACATGACGGGCGCTCCCGAAGCCGTCGGAATCGCGGCGGTGCGCGACGCCTTCGCCGGGCTGCTCGCGAAGTGGCCGGACATCCGCTTCGACACCGAGCGGCCATCCTTCTGGGACGGCGGCTTCGTCGCCCGCAACGAGACCTGCCTCGACGTCGTCGTCGCCGCGCATCAGCTGGGGGTGCTGGGATGACCGACTGGCCGATCATCCACAAAGCTGTCGTCGAACGCTTCGCCGCGGGCTGGGACGCCCCCGGGCCGCACGCGTGGGACGACGACTTTTTGTCTCAAGACGTCGAACTCAACCAGCCGATGGTCCCGCGCGTGACGAACCTGCGGATGTGGCACGAGGAGATGCGCCGGCTGCTTTCGTTCCTGCCCGACCTGCGCGCCGACGTGTCGGACTGGGCCGGACGCGAGGACCGCGTGTTTATCCGGTTTGAACTGCGCGCCACCCTCGCGGGCAAGCCCGTGACGGTTCGCGCGGTCGACGAACTGTGGATCGAACCCGACGGCACGGTGAGACGCCGCGACTCTTTCTTCGACTCGGCGCCGCTGGCCCAGACGGTCATGCGCCGGCCGTCGACGTGGATTTCCTGGTGGCGCTCGGGTCTGGGGCCGCTGCTGGCACGCCGCGGACTCCTCGGCAAGCCGTGACGGCGCCGGCGGCGCCCGCTTCCGCGTCGCGCCTGCGAAGATGAACCGGCACCCGTCGCTCTTCCCTGGAGGTCTTCGTGGCGACCGGACCGGCCGTGTTGCTGATGCTGGTCGTCGTCGTCGTCGTCGTGGTCGGGCTCGTCTTCGCGCTCAAGGCGGTGCACGTCGTGCCGCAAAACCAGGTCCATCTGCTGGAGCGCCTCGGCAGGTATCGGCGGACGCTGCGGCCCGGCCTCAACGTCGCGGTCCCGTTCGTCGATCGGGTCGGGCCGCGAGTCGACATGCGCGAGCAGCGGATGCGGGTCGGGCCGAAGCCGATTCCGACGTCGGCCGGCTTGCCGGTGGCGATCGTCGCCGAGGTCGACTACGCCGTCGACGACGCGGCGCGCGCCGTGTACGAGGTCGCCGACTATCACTCCGCAGTGGAGCAGGTCGTGCTTTCCGTGCTGCGGAACCTGATCGGATCCACCGACTCGGACGAGGTGCAGGCGCGGTGGCACACCCTCAACCAGCAGCTGCGCGGCGCCTTGGACACTTCGACAGCTCAATGGGGACTGAAGATCGCGCGCGCCGAGGTCTTGTCGATCACGCGCGGCGACCCCCACGCCGGTTGAGGATGCGAAAAACCGGCCCGCGCCTCGACGTCGGGCGCGGACCGGCTCAGCCGGGTGCGGCTATGTGGCGTTCCTGGCCAGCAGCGAACGCAGCACGTACTGCAGGATGCCGCCGTGGCGGAAGTAGTCGGCCTCGCCCGGGGTGTCGATGCGCACCACCGCGTCGAAGGCGGCCACCTGCTCGCCGTCGGGGCGAGCGGCCGTGACCCGCACCGTCGACGGGACGTCGCCGTCGTTGAGCGCGGTCACTCCGGCGACGTCGAACACCTCCTCGCCGGTCAGCCCCAGCTGCTGCGCCGAGGCGCCCTCGGGGAACTGCAGCGGCAGCACGCCCATGCCGATCAGGTTGGAGCGGTGGATGCGTTCGAAGGACTCCGCGATCACCGCGCGCACGCCGAGCAGGCGGGTGCCCTTGGCGGCCCAGTCGCGCGAGGAGCCGGATCCGTATTCCTTGCCTGCCAACACCACCAGGGGAGTGTCGGCGGCGGCGTAGCTTTGCGCGGCGTCGTAGATGGTCGTCACCGGGGCGTCGCCCTTGGTCCAGTCGCGAGTGAAGCCGCCCTCGGTGCCCGGGGCCAGCTGGTTGCGCAGCCGGATGTTGGCGAAGGTCCCGCGGATCATCACCTCATGGTTGCCGCGGCGCGAGCCGTAGGAGTTGAAGTCGGCCGGGCCGACCCCGTTGTCCTTGAGGTACTCGCCGGCCGGGGAGTCGGCCTTGATGGCGCCGGCGGGGGAGATGTGGTCGGTGGTCACCGAGTCGCCGAGCTTGGCAAGCACTCGCGCGCCGGCGACGTCGGTCACCGGCTCCGGCCGCGCCGGCATCCCCTCGAAGTACGGCGCCTTGCGCACGTAGGTGGACGCGTCGTCCCACTCGAAGGTCTTGCCGGTGGGGATGGGCAGCGACTTCCAGGTGTCGTCGCCTTCGAACACGTTGGCGTAGTCGGCGGTGAACATCTCCCGGCCGATGGAGGAGTTCACCACGGCGGCGACGTCTTCGGCCGACGGCCAGATGTCGGCCAGGTACACCGGCTTGCCGTCGGAGTCGACGCCAAGCGCGTCCTCGGCGAGGTCGAAGTCCATTGAGCCGGCCAGCGCGTACGCCACGACCAGCGGCGGCGAGGCCAGGTAGTTCATCTTCACGTCGGGGTTGATGCGGCCTTCGAAGTTGCGGTTGCCCGACAGCACCGACGTCACCGCCAGATCGGCGTCGTTGACGGCCTTGGAGATTTCCGGCGGCAGCGGGCCGGAGTTGCCGATGCAGGTGGTGCAGCCGTAGCCGACGAGGTTGAAGCCCAGCTTGTCCAGGAACGGGGTGAGCCCGGCGCGCTCCAGGTAGCCGGTGACGACCTGAGAGCCCGGCGCCAGCGAGGTCTTCACCCACGGCTTGCGGGTCAGTCCCTTTTCCACGGCGTTCTTGGCCAGCAGGCCCGCGCCCACCATGACGTACGGGTTGGAGGTGTTGGTGCAGGAGGTGATCGCGGCGATGACGACCGCGCCGTGGTCGACTTCGAACGTCGTCCCGTCGGCGGCGGTCGCCGGCGTCGGCTTGTGCGGGCGGGCGCCGTTGCCCGGCATGGCCGGCGCGTCCGAGGCCGGGAAGCTCTCTTCTCCGGCTTCGTCGGAGTTGACAACGTAGTTCCCCACGTCGTGGCGCCAGGTGCGCTTGGCCGCCGACACCGCGATGCGGTCCTGCGGGCGCTTGGGGCCGGCGATGGAGGGCTCCACCGTAGACAGATCCAGCTCCAGGTACTCGCTGTACACCGGCTCCCGCGACGGGTCGTGCCACATGCCCTGGGCCTTGGCGTAGGCCTCGACGAGCGCCAGCTGCTCCTCGTCGCGTCCGGTCAGGCGCAGGTAGGACACGGTCGCGTCGTCTATCGGGAAGATCGCGCAGGTGGAGCCGAACTCCGGGCTCATGTTGCCCAGCGTCGCCCGGTCGGCGACGGGCACCGCGCCGACGCCCTCGCCGTAGAACTCCACGAACTTGCCGACCACGCCGTGGCGCCGCAGCTGCTGGGTGACGGTGAGGACCAGGTCGGTGGCGGTGGCGCCCGGCGGCAGTTCGCCGGTGAGCTTGAAGCCGACGACGCGGGGGATGAGCATCGAGATGGGCTGGCCGAGCATGGCCGCCTCGGCCTCGATGCCGCCCACGCCCCAGCCGAGCACGCCGATGCCGTTTTCCATCGTGGTGTGGGAGTCGGTGCCCACGCAGGTGTCGGGGTAGGCCTGTCCGTCGCGGGTCATGACGGTGCGCGCCAGGTGCTCGATGTTGACCTGGTGGACGATGCCGGTGCCGGGCGTCACCACCTAGAAATCGTCGAAGGCGTTCTGGCCCCAGCGCAGGAACTGGTAGCGCTCGCGATTGCGCTCGTACTCGCGCTTGACGTTGCGCTCGAAGGCGTCCGGATGTCCGAAGTAGTCGACGACGACGGAGTGGTCGATGACCAGCTCGGCGGGGGCCAGCGGGTTGATCGCGGCGGGGTCGCCGCCGAGCGAGGCGACGGCTTCGCGCATGGTGGCCAGGTCGACCACGCAGGGCACGCCGGTGAAGTCCTGCATGATGACGCGGGCCGGGGTGAACTGGATTTCCACGCTGGGGGCGGCCTGGGGGTCCCACTGGCCGAGGGCCCGGATGTGGCTTTCGGTGATGTTGGCGCCGTCTTCGGTGCGCAGCAGGTTTTCCAGCAGGATCTTCAGGCTGTACGGCAGTCGTTCGTGTCCGGCGACGGCGTCGATGCGGTAAATCTCGTAACTCGCCTCGCCGACGGGCAGATCGGTGCGCGCGGCGAAAGTGTCGATGCTCGGCACGGGTGCTCCCAAAATCTTTGATCCGTTTTCGTCATTCGTCTTCAGTTTGCCGGACGCGACGTCGGCGACGGAGTCGGATGGGGGACGTCGTCGCGGGCGACGCTGTCGACATTGCAAACCGTACGTCCGTCTTGTTAACTTGTCAACCAGGCGCACGAGAATGGAGACGCGATGCACTACGGATTCCACCACATCCAGCTGTCCTGCCCCGCCGGAAGCGAGGAGGCGTCGCGGCGCTTCTACGTCGACGTGCTCGGCTTGACGGAGCTGACCAAGCCGCCTGCCCTGGCCGCGCGCGGCGGCTGCTGGTTCTGCGGCCCCGACGAACACGGCGTCGAGATCCACCTCGGAGTCGAACCCGACTTCCGCCCCGCCCTCAAGGCCCACCCCGCGGTGCTGTGGGGCAACCTGGAGTCGCTGTGCGCCCTGTCCGAACGCTTGACCGCCGCCGGATTCGGCGTCACCTGGGACTCCGAACTCCGCGACGTCCCCGTCCGCCGACACGCCGGCGCGAACGCCCCGACCGCCCCGAGCGGCATGCACCGCTTCTACACAAGAGACCCCCACGGCAACAGAATCGAACTCATGGCGCCCGTCGAAGGATGAACGGCCTCCCCGCGCTGCGTCCGCCGCCCCGCGCCACCGGGCTCAGGGCACCGGGACGCCCGGTGCCCTGCCGTTCAGCTCCGCGCCGAGGACCGCGCGCAGCGCCGGCAGAATCGCCGGCAGGACCGGGGAGGCCGGCAGCGCCGGGATCGGGATCCAGGCGGGCAGCCGCGTGGTCCCGTCGATCTCGACGGTTAGCTCTCCTCCCAGGACGGTCATGGCGTAGACCACGTAGAGACAGTGGTAGTCGATGTTCGGGCTGAGCATCCGATGGTCGCTGCCGGCGTGCAGCAGCTTGTCCACTCGGGAGTGTAGGCCGGTCTCCTCGGCCACCTCGCGCACGGCGGCCTCCTCGGGATGCTCGCCGTGCTCGACGCCGCCGCCAGGCAGCATCCAGGCCCGCCGGCTCGACGCGATGTCCCGTCCCACCGAGACCATGAGGATCTCGTCGGCGCGGCGCACGAGGCCGTAGGCGGCGAAGCGCTGTGTCTTCTCGATCTCGTCCATCGGGCTCCTTGCGGGTGGTGACGCGTCCAGGCGGGACCGTGCGGGTCTGTCCGGACGATGCGGGTCAGTCGAGGTCGAACCTATCCAGGTTCATGTCCTTGTTCCACGCCGCCGCGAAGTCGTGCGCGAGCTTTTCCCGCGCGTCGTCGCTTGCGTAGACCTTCGCCGGTTGAGGTTGTCGGGCCGACGCCGCGATCGCCGTCGCCCCGTCGGGGTTGGGCTGGTCAGGGTGTGGGGACGATCCTGCCGTCTACGCGCAGGTCGATCCCGTTGACGTAGTCGGCCAGCGGGCTGGCCAGAAACGCCGCTGCGGCGGAGATGTCGTCGCCGGTGCCGAGCCGACCGGTCGGATTGGGCGCGTACTCAGCCGTCACCAGCTGCTCCAACTCGTCCCAATCCTGCGGCCAGCCTCGGCGGGCGGCGCCGTCCTCGAACAGCTTGCGCATCCCCGCGGTGACGATCACGCCGGGGCTGACGGTGTTGGCGGTGATGCCGGTGCCGGCCAAATGCCGGGCCAGACTCGTGGTCATGTTGACCACCGCCGCTTTGGCCGCCGAATACTCCACCAGGTTGGGCAGCGGAGTGGTCGCCGCACGGCTGCCCAAGTTGATCACCCGGCCCCAGCCGCGTTCGCGCATTCCCGGCAGCAGGCCGCGGATTACGCGTACGGCCGACACGACGTTGCCGTTCACAGCCGCCAGCCACGTCGCGGGCTCGGCGTCGTCCCAGTTGTGCTCGGCGACTGGGCCGGCGTTGTTGACCAGCACGTCCACGCCCCACGCCGCAGTCTGCGCGACCACGTCGGCCGCGGCGGCGTCGTCGGTCAGGTCGCCGAGCACGACCTCCGCCGTGGCGCCCGCCTTGCGCAGCTGTGCGGCGACCTCGTCGGCTCGCGCCGCATCCCGGCCGTGCACAGCACCGCAC
>JBOGDN010000600.1:0-8689 GCA_050742995.1 Stackebrandtia sp.
ACTCCGGACCGCCTCGGACCGATCCGCCCCCGAAGGGCTGGATGGTGCCCGAGGTGATCGTCCCGGCCCCGCCGCGTGAGCTGCCCTCGCAGAATCACGCGGCGGTCGACGCCGCGGAACGGCACGCGCGCACGATCACTCAGGGAATGGCGATTCTCGCCGGCAGCCTGATGTTCGTGGTGCTGATCGTCGTCTTGGTGCGCTAGCCCTTTAGCCCCAGACCATCCGGGCGCCGCTGTCGCCGGCCTGGAAAACGTAGTAGGCCGACGCCCCCGCAAGCCCCAACATCGCCAGGCCCAGCACGGCCATGATGAGCCGGCGTCCCTTGACGGCCGGATCGTCGTCGGCCGACGGCGGCGTGCTTGTCGTGCCGTCCTCCCCTTCGACGGGCGCGGGTTTGGGCGCCTCGACGCGGCGGGCGAGCACGGTGCGCCGTCCGCGTTCCAGCAGCCCGAAGAACCAGGTGACCGGCGCGAGCGCGATGGTCAGCCACAGCAGCGGGACGCTCTTGTCGGCGTGGGCGGCGATCACGTCGGTCATTCCGCCAGAGTCCTCGGCGAGGAGCTCGCCGGTGAGGCGGGCGCCGTAGACGGAGGCGGGCACGGCGACGGTCAACGCCATCACGACCCAGCCGACGTGGCGGCGCAGCGGCGGCGCAAGCACGTAGACGAGCACCAGCAGCGTCAGCAGCGGAACCAGCACGACGGGCGCGTGCACCGTCAACGGGTGGAGTGGAAGTCCGTACAACTCGCTAGGCATGAGCGCCATTCAACACCACCCGCCCCACTCGTGCATACCTGTGCGAGCCGTCACGACGCGTTTCAAGCCGTTTTATTGACTCATTCCAAAAAAAGTGGTTCTGTAGACGCGTGGATTCCGAACAACTCCTGCGGCGCCACGGACTACGCGTCACGCGCCAGCGCCTCGCCGTGCTGGACGTGCTCGACGAGGGGGGTCACCCGACCGTCGACGAGATCGTGCACCGTGCGCGCAGGCGAGTCGGGTCGCTGTCCACGCAGGCGGTTTACAACGTTCTCGCGATGCTGGACGACGTCGGGCTGGCGCGTCGACTCGAGGTTTCCGGGGATCACGCTCGCTTCGAAAGCCGCGCCGGCGACAACCACCACCATCTGGTGTGCCGCAAGTGCGGGAAAGTCGAAGACGTCGACTGCGCCGTGGGCGAGGCGCCGTGCCTCGAGGCCGCCGAAAAGCACGGCTTCGTCATAGACGAGGCCGAAGTCACGTACTGGGGCGTGTGTCCCAGCTGCCGCGCCGAGGACGAAACACCGCGAAATCCAATGACGACACCTACGGCGGCTGAGGAGGCGGAGCGCGATGGCGGACGACAACTCACCGCTCTCGACTACTGAAGCTCGTTTAAGACCTAAATCGTTACTCCCGTATGCCGGGGCGGTTCCTGCCGGACCGCCCCGGCTCTTATCCCGCACCCCCGGCAAGGCCGCGCACGCGAGCGGGGCGCACTCGGCGCGGCCCGGATAGGATCGCAGTCTCGGTAAAGGAGATTTTGCGCATGGGTTTGCTGCGATGGCTGCGCGGCGGTGACGACAACACCACAAGCGGCGGCGGATTCTCGCTCGGCATGGCCGAGATGGAGGCCGTGTTCAACCCCGGAAAGCGCCACCAGACCGAGCTCGTCGAGGACCAGAAGCACTCTCAGGTGGACCTGCAGGACGGCGAGAACTTCGGAGACGACGAACTGACCGGCCTACTCGTCGGCGAGCCGTTCTCCGACGAACCCGACGACGGGCTCAGCCGCATGGACTTCGACGACGCCTCACTGCCCGTTGAAGGCCCCGACGTACCCGGCGACGGCCTCGGCCATGAGCTGGACGGCGATGGCGGCCAGCAGCAGTCCCGCGATGCGGGTGAGCACCTCGATCCCGCTGCGCTTGATAAGGCGCACGATCACTGACGAGTACCGCATCGCCACGAACGTCAGCACGTGCACGGCGACGATGGCCACGGCGATCCCGAGATAGCCGCCGGGCGTCTCGGCGCGCTCGACAAAGAGAATGACGGCCACGATCACGCCGGGACCGGCGAGCAGCGGCGTGCCAAGCGGCACCAGGGCGATGTTCGACGTATTGAGCTCGGTGGGATTGTCGGCCTTGCCGGTGAGCAGTTCGAGGGCCACCAGCAGCAAAAGCAGGCCGCCGGCCCCCTGCAGCGCGGGCAGCTCGATGCCCAGGTACGTGATGATCTGCCGGCCGGCGACGGCGAACAGCGTTATCACTCCCAGCGACAACGCGGTGGCCTGCAGCGCCGCGCGGCTGCGCGCCTTGCTGTCCATCGCTCCGGTGAGCGCCAGAAAGATCGGCACCGTGCCAAGCGGGTCCATGATCACGAACAGCGTGACGAACACTTCGCCTGCGATGTCGAGTCCCTGCACCGGCGCAGCTTATGCCACCTCGCCGCACCTGACCGTCGTGACCGGCGCGGAAGTGACGTGGCGAATCGAGTCGCGCTACTTGGCGGCGCGGAGCGGGAAGATTCGACTCGACAGGTCCTCGTCGCTCTCCTCCTCCGAGAAGTAGCGAGCGTCGCCGTCGGGCGCGATCACCGGCGTCGGATACTGGAGCGTCTGGCCCGTCGGCTCGGTTTTCCCGGACTCCACGTCCAGCCACACCCATTCCCCGGCGTCCGGTTCCCAGTCGGCGTCGTCGACATACGGCTCCATGTAGGCGAGCAGCTGCGTGCCGTCGGGGCTGACCACGATCTCGACGTAGTCGCTGAGGGTGTCGTCGAAGCACGTCTCCCCGGCGACGGCCGTGAATCCAGACGTCGGATCGAGCAGGCGCGGACACCACGTGGTGTCGTCGCCGTCGTCGACGTCGCCCACCACCAGGCCTTCGGCGACGGGGAGATACGGCGTCAACGACATTCTCCCGAGCGAGACGGGCGCCTCGCCGGGCGTCCACGTCTGCAGGACGGACGTGGCGACCTCGGCGGTCGGCTCGCCGCCGTCGCTTTCGTCGACGCCGGAGTAGATCCACGCGGTGTCGGCGGCGACGCCGCCGACGTCGCCGCCGGGCACGTTGACGGCGTCGAGCGGCTCGACGGTCTCGGCGCCGACGTCGTACATCGAGGCGACTGTGCTGTCGTCGGACGTCTCACTTACGGCCACCCGGTCTCCGCGCTCGTTGGCGACTGACCAGATGCCTCCGTCCGCCCCCTCGTCCGACGCCAGCTCGGTGACGTCGCCGCCGAGGGAGACGAACGAGATCACGTTCTCCTCCCCTTTGTCGCTGTCGCGATAGCCGTCCACGACCCAGCCGCCGCCCACCTGCGCGACGGCCATGGCGTCGCTCAGCCCGGTGGCGATCATGTCTCCGTCGTCGGTGCGGACGAAGTCCTCGCCGTCCTCTTCGACCAGGGTGCTGAGCCCCGCTATCTCGACCATCTCCGCGGACTCGTCGTCGTCCTTGCCTCCCGCGGCCGGAGCGCCGTCCGAGGAGTCGCCCATCGCCGGCAGCCACACAATCCCGATGCCGAGCGCCAGCGCCATGGCCGGCGCTCCGATCGCGACCGCCACACGGCGTTGGGTGCGCACGCGCTTGCCCCGGTGCAGCATGGCGTCGGCGTATCCGGGCGGCGGATCGACGCTCGTCTGTCTGGCCCTCTCCCCGAGCGCTTCGCGGAGTTGGCTTTCCAACAAGTCGTTCATGCCGCACGACCGTCCACGGGCGAGACCACGTCGGTGAGGCTCTGCATCCCGTCGGTGCTCATCTTGGCGCGCAGGTTCGAAAGCGCCCGCGAGCACTGGCTCTTGATGGTTCCGGCCGAAACCCCGAGAATGTGGGCGGCGTCGGCCTCGCTGAGGTCTTCGTAAAACCGCAGCACCAACACCGCACGCTGACGTTTGGGCAACGTCAGCACGTATCGCCACATGAGGTCGCGCCGCACCGTGTCCTCGGCGGTGTCGCCGGGAGCGGGGGTCAGTTCGGGAATCGTCTCCGTGGGCTTCTCGCCCGACGAGCGCCGTCGCCACCAACTCGCGTTGGTGGTGTACAGCACGCGGCGGGCGTAGGCCTCCACGGATCCGATCTCTCCGTGGCGTTTCCACGCCAGGTATGTCTTCGTCAACGCCGTCTGCACTAGGTCCTCCGCAGTGGCCCAGTTTCCTGTCAGCAGGTACGCGGCACGATGCAGCGCAGCGGACCGAGCCGCGACAAACTCGCGAAACTGGACGTCCACCGATTCGGCTGTCTCCACCTGTGGCACCTACTGTATTTCACTAGCCAGACGCTGTGGCGCCGCGACAAGGTTGCTCCAAGTGCGCAAAGAAATCGCCCCCAGAGTCAAAACAGTCGCGAACGCCCTAGCAGCATACCCAGTATCTCTACGCTTGACCATACTTGTCCCGACAATAAAATGGAAACCCCGTTCGAGCAATACCCCTGGTCAGGGCCGCCGTCACTCCGCGGGACCAATGTGAACACATTACGTTCCCGAGCAGGCGCCGTCGGCGACGTGCCCAGTTCCACGCCGCCTGCGGGTCCGCCGTGACCCGGACCCTCGTCCCATATATTGAGAACAAACGCGTCGGAGGACGCGCGAGCGTTCCGCCTAGCCGTTCCACGCTTCCCGCTGGTGGATGCGCTCTATGACCTCGGCGGCCATCGACTTGATGACCACAAGACCGGGCCGACCCCACGGATGGGGCTCGACGTCGCCGACGCACACGGTGCCGAGAGTCGTTCCGGTGCGATCGATGAGCGGCGCTCCCATGTAGGAGCGAATGCCCATGTCGTCGACGATCGGGTTGCCGGCGAAGCGCGGGTAGTCGCAGACGTCCTCAAGCACCAGAGCTTTGCGCCGGACCACGACGTGGGGACAGTAGCCGTAGTCGCCGGGCGCCTCGCGCCCCGCGTCGGGCGCGGGGGAAGGGCCGCTCGCCGCCGGAGAGCTGGGAGTCGCGGGCGTGTACATGCCCGCGAAGAACTGACGGGTCTCGTCGATGAAGTTGACCATCGCGTAGGGAGCGCCGGTGACTTCGGCGAGCCTACGGGCGAAGTCGTCGAACTCGTTGTCGGGATTGTCGCCGACACCCAGCTCGCGCAGCCGCACCACCCGCCTCGGCGCCTCGTGGTCTATCGGCGTCATCATGAGCCGGTCGTCTAGGTCGTATGTCGTCATTGCTGACTCCGTTCCGGGTCTTCAAGAAAGTCTCTCCCATAAAGACGCAGAGGGTACGGGCAGGGAGAGCAAGTGCTCGATCAGGGCGACCAAAGTCGCGGTGGCCGAACGGGGTTGCCGGGCGTCGCACGTCACGATCGGGACGTGAGGTTTGACGTCGAGCGCCGAGCGGACCTCCTCGGCGTTGTAGCGGAACGCGTCGTCGAACTCGTTGACCGCCACGAGGAAAGAGATGCCGCGACGCTCGAAGAAGTCGACCGCTGAGAAGCAGTCCTCGAGCCGCCTGGTGTCGGCAAGCACGACCGCCCCAAGCGCGCCTGTGGACAGTTCGTCCCACATGAACCAAAACCGCTCCTGACCGGGGGCGCCGAAGAGGTAGAGAATGTGTCGCGAGTCGAGCGTGATGCGGCCGAAGTCCATGGCGACGGTCGTGGTGCCCTTGTCGCCCACGCCGTCCAGGTCGTCGGTGCCGATGCTGGCAGCGGTGATCAGCTCCTCGGTGCTCAAGGGCTCGATCTCGCTGACGGACCCGACGAAGGTGGTCTTGCCTACGCCGAAGCCGCCGGCGACGATCAGCTTGATCGCCGTGGGGAACAGATCAGAGCCGTCGTTGCAGTCCATCAAGCAGCGCCTCCAGGAGGGGTCGGTTGGTCGGATCCGCCAAGGGGTCGGGGGCTTTGGCGGTGAGAGCCCCACAGTCGAGAAGGTCGGAAAGCAGGACCTTCGTGACGACCGCGGGGAGCCGCAGATGCGCCGACACCTCCGCGACCGAGATGGGCTGGCGGCACAGGCCGAGCGCCTGGGCGTGGTCGATCCCCAGCTGCATCGGACGCACCCGGCCTGTCGACGACACCATCGAAAGCAGGTCGAGGTGGGACGTGGGCTTGGTGCGCCCGTTGGACACCGTGTACGGACGCACCAGCCGGCCGGCGTCCTCGTCGTACCACGTGTCTTCGACGTGCGGAGGCGACATCATGGCTCACTACCCTGCGTCGCCTGACGCCGCGACCGGACGTCGCGGCGGCGTTCCCAGATAAGGACGCACGCTCCTGACAAGCTGCTGCATCTCGTAGCCCAGGACGCCGGCGTCGGCGTCCCGCGAGGCGAGCACCGCGAGGACGGCGCCCGAGCCGGCGGCGGAGACGAACAGCAGGGTCTCGTCGAGCTCGGCGACCACCTGGCGGACCGCGCCGCTGTCGCCGAAGCGCTGACCGGCGCTGCGCGCCAGCGAGAACATTCCCGACGCCACCGCCGCCAAGTGGTCGGCCATGTCGGGGTCGATCCCGTGATACGCCTTCTTGAGACCGTCGGACGACAGCAGCAGGGCGCTGTGGGTGTGCGGCACCCGCTGCACCAGGCTGCTCAGCAGCCAAGCGAGGTCAGACTGGCCCGTTTGGACATCACTCACCATGGTGGTGGCTTCTCCTTCGATGACTGGTCGAGGTGGATCAGACGGCGGTGTTAAGAGGGTCCCCGTGACCGCCGTCCTCGTCGGCGGAGTCAGCTCGATTGACTCCCTGTTGGAAGGCGCTCATCAAGCCGGGGTTGTGGCCGGAAACCGGTTCGTCCACATTTGCGGGGGCTCTGGTCAACTCGGGCGCCATATGAGCCTGGCGCTGTCTGCGGGGCAGTCTCGGACGGTCTTCGGTCGGCGACGGGAGGCGGCCGTAAGACGTCGGCTGGGCGCCGGCCGTCTCGGGCGGCCACGGCAGGCTGCCGGCTTCGGGCCCGTCGCTCAGCCTGGGGGCGGGAGCGTCGACGGCGAACACCACTTCGGCCGGCGGCGGCGACTCGCGCTCCATCGCGGGAAGGGCTTCGGTCTGGTCGCGCGTGTCGTCCACCGCCACGGCCACCGGATGCGGCGTGTCGGCCGCGTGCGGATCCGGCGCGGGAGGCCCGGAGGACGGCGCCGCCACGGGGACCGAGGCGGTCGCCCTCGCGGGCCGCGGGGACGGGGACGGCTCCGCGGTGATCGCCGCGTCCTGTCGCGCCTCGACGGCCGCGGGTTCCTGCGCCGCCGGCGCGGCCTTCGCCGACTCGATTCGCCGCGGATCGTCGCCGAGCACGCTGACGGGCAGCACCACCACGGCTTGCACGCCGCCGAAGATGTTGGTCTGCAGCTGCACCAAGACGCCGTGCCTGCGCGCGAGGGTCGAGACCACGAACAGCCCGATCCGGCCGTCGCGCAAGAGTTCCTCTATGTCGATCTGCTCGGGTGCGGCGAGCATGGAGTTGACCCGCTGCTGTTCTTCGCGCGGCATGCCGAGGCCGCGGTCTTCGACCTCGACGGCCAATCCCGAGGTGACCAGCTGGGCGCGCAGCAGCACCTTGGTCTGCGGCGCGGAGAACTTGGTGGCGTTCTCGACCAGCTCGGCGACCAAGTGAATGACGTCGGCGACCGCGTGGCCCTGCAGGGTCCCCTCGATCGGCTGCACCAGCTTCACCCTGGCGTAGTGCTCGACTTCGGCGACGGCCGAACGCAGCACCTCGTAAACGTTTACCGGAGCGCTCCACTGCCGGCGCGACACGGCGCCGCCGAGCACCGCGAGGTTCTCGGCGTGGCGACGGATTCGCGTGGCGAGGTGGTCGACGGAGAAGAGGCCCTTCAGCAGGTCCGGGTCCTCGACCTGCGCCTCCAGGTCGTCGAGGAGCTGGATCTCCCGGTGCACCAGCGACTGCAGCCGCCGGGCGAGGTTGACGAACACGCCGACACGCTCGTCGGACGCGCCGCCGCCGCCGGACGTCGTCGGCCCCACCACCGACACCTGCGAGACGGCGACCATGGCCGTCTGCCGGTACCTGTCGATGTCGTGCGCGAGGAGGTCGAACTCGCCGCCCTCGGCCGGACGCGGCTCGACCGAGTTCGGAGGGACCGGCCGTTCGCCGCGCTGGAACTGTTCGGCCATCTGGTAGATCTCAGACTGCCCGAGCGCGATCGACGATCTCAGGCTGGCCGCTCTCTCGTGCACCGAGCGTGCGGCGGCGCCCGCCCGCGTGACGGCGACGATCGCGGTGATCGCGAATCCGACGATCGCGGCGCTGAGCACCGCGTTCGTCGCGCCTGGAAACGGCTCCGGAGGGTCGAGCGTTATGTAGACAACTGTGGCCGCGGCCAGCACCGCCACCACGGCGGACGGGACCAAGGCGATCCGCAAAAGCCGAGCTTGCAGGTTGTCTTCGACGTTTTCCCTTTGAGCGTGGGGCCTATCCCGCCGATCGCCGTCCTCTGGGGGGGCGAACCCGGCAGCCGAGGGTGCTTCAGACATCAGGGTCCTAAATATACTGATTGGTCAGCGACGAAACAGGGCTATCGCGGTCCATGAACGTAACCACATAGGATCGATCGCCGTCCTTGACTCGCTTTGTTCCGCACGCGCCACAGGTTATCAGGATCTCGTTGCGCAGAGAAGCGCTCGGGTGACATATGGCTTACGTCGAGGCAGAACGCTCCAGACGCGGCGACGTCGCATGCGAATCCATGTTCGACAAATAATATTTACCCTCGGACCAGCCCCGCCGCAGGTGAAGGTCG
>JBOGDN010000601.1:0-1824 GCA_050742995.1 Stackebrandtia sp.
GCGCACGGCCGCCTCGCGCACCGCGGGCCGCGTCCGGCGCAGCGTCGTCACCGACTCGTCCGGCGCCCCCACGATCTGCGCGATCACGTCGACGACGCTGTCGGCGAGGTGCGCGAGACCCGCGCGCCGGTGCTGATCAGAGTCGCTGTCGAGTTCTATCTGGATCGCGTCTTCGTCGCTGCGCACCTCTACCGTGCCGTCGAAGCGCAGACCCTCGGGCACAGGCGCGTGGATCGGCGGGTGACGCACCAGCCACCCGCCGAGGGGCGCGTCGCCGGCGACGGGGCGCAGCGTCGGGGCGTGCTCGTCCAGCCACACTGGATCGACGTCCTGTGCGCCATAGGCGTCAAGCAGGGCTTGCCGGGTGTTGAGCAGCTGCTGGCGCCGGCTGCCGGCGACGTCGACGGCGACCGGGACAGGCAGGACGGCGACGACGCCGGGCACGTCCTCCTGAGTCAGCGGCGGCACGGAAAGCAGCACCCCGTCATGGCCGCGGCGCGCTCCCAGGCACACCGCCGCGGCAGCGGTCACGAGGGCGTGCAGCAGCACCGCGTCGCCGCGCGTCACGGCGCGGATCCGCTCGGCGACGTCGTCGTCCAGGACCCGGCGCACCGGCGTGGCCTCCTCGCCCCCGGCGTCGGGGCCGGCCGCCCCGTCGGCGGGCCAGTACTCCTCGCGCACGAGCGTCGGCAGGACTTGGACCCAGTGACGCCGGGCGGCACGGCGTCGCGCGGCTTGCGTGTTCGTCATCGATGAACGTGCCTCTACAGGTCGAAGGTGGGTGCGGCGAGTTCGGCGGCGACGCCGACCGGATCTTGGCCGGAGGCGAGCATCGTCAGCAGGTCGTCGGCGTCGTCCGGGCTCAAGACGCCGCGATGGGCGAGCCGCCACCGTCCGTCCGGCAGCCCGACCAGCGCCACGTCGACGCGTTCGGCGAGCACTCGGGCCGAAAGCGCGGCCAGCGTCTCGGCGAGCTCGGCTTCGGTCGACTCGGCGAGCAGCACGGCGGTGTCGGGCAGCCGCGCCGGCTCGCCTCGATCCACAAGGAACTGCGCCGCGGACTCGGCGGTGTACGCCAGCGACCGCCCCGTCTCGACACGTCGGGCGACCTCGGCGGCCAGGTCTTCGGCGGTGATCGTGTCTAGATCGGACAGGTGGACCGGGAACGTCGCGGCCGGGTGCGGGCCCAGTTCGCCCGCCAGCAGCGCGGCCTGCGTGCCGCGGCGCAGCCGAGACACCGCACGCGCGGCGGCGGTCGCCGCGCCGGACAGCGTCTCGTTTTTCCACCCGTCGACGTCCTGCGGCAACAGCCGCCAGTCCGACTCCGGCTGGTGGAGCTGCGACCATTCGATTCCCAGATCCGCGGGGCCGGTCAACTCGGAGCGCCAGTGCTCCAGTCCTTTGCGGACCTGGCCGGACTCGTACCGCGAAGCCGGCGGCGGCGCGGTCACCGGCTCGGCGTGGCTACGGGCCTGCTGGATCAGCTCACGGCGCAGCTCGCCGTCGAGTTCGGCGTCCTCGCCGTGCAGGAGCCGGAAGCGGATCCCGTTGTTGAAGGCGTGCAGATAGGACTTGATGCGGTCCAGCGGCATGCCGTGCCGGCGCAGGTAGTACACGCTCCACAGTTCGAAGCCGTTCTGCGGCAGCCAGCAGCTGGAGTCGACGGTGTGGAAGAAGTGGTCGACCCACGCGCTCGCCGACTGGCTGTCCATGGTGCGGTGCGACCAGCGGAAGCCGTTGCCCACGATGCGGTGCTTGTCCAGGTCTTTGAAGACCGGGGTGTACGGGTCGGCGTACCAGTATTGGGCGCGGTAGAAGTCCGGC
>JBOGDN010000602.1:0-1585 GCA_050742995.1 Stackebrandtia sp.
CCCCCACCCTGCCCGGCATGAGCGACGTCGAACTCACCGCCGCCGACATCCGCGCCACCGGATCCTCACCCGACACCCACCCCTTTCAGCACGTACGCGACAAGCTCCACGCGCTCGACGTCGTCCCCATAAACCGGCTCCCCGACGTCCCCGACGGCCGAAAAGTCGCCGTGGCGGGTCTTGTCACCCACAGACAAGCCCCCGAAACCGCCGGCGGAATGCTGTTCGTCAACCTCGAAGACGAAACCGGCCACGCCAACATCACCGTCACCCCGGGCCTGCGCGCCGCCCACCCCGCACCCGCGCACACCGCCCCCGCCCTCCTGGTCGTCGGCCGTCTCCACCACACCGACGGAGCTCCCACCGTCACCGCCGAAAAGCTCACGCCGCTGCGCCCGCCGGGCGTCATAAAATCCCGCGACTTCCAATAAATTCAGGAAGATCGGTCTCCGGCGGGCGGCGCCACAACTTTCCAGGCGCCGTGGCCGCCGACGAAATCGCAGTGGCGAAATGCCGGATGTTCGGAGACAATGCCGTCATGACATGGCGACATAGATTCTGATTCACCGACCTTCCCGAGGCGTGTCGTGGACCGCCGGGAGCACCCGCATCCCGGAATCCGCCTCTCGCCCGCAAGGAAGGTCTCATGCTTGTTTTCTCTCAACGCGCCCGCGTCGCGGACGTGAAGAGTCTGTCGCGGCGCATGTACGCGTACGCGTTCCTGGACGATTTCGTCCTGCTGTACCCGGTGTACGCGTTGCTGTTCGCCGAAAACGGCTTGTCCGTCGCCGAAATCTCCAGCCTGTTCGTGATCTGGTCGGTCACCGGTCTAGTGCTCGAGGTGCCCTCCGGAGCCCTGGCGGACGCCACCTCTCGGCGGCTGCTGATGACTGTCGGTCCGCTGCTGTCTGCCGCTGGATTCGGCATCTGGGTGCTGTTCGAGTCGTATCCGGCGTTCGCGCTCGGCTTCATCCTCTGGGGAGTCAAGGGAGCGCTGCAATCCGGCGCCCAGGAGGCGCTGCTCTACGAGGAGCTCGATCGCCTCGGCGGCGCCGACCGTTACGCCACGGTCGTGGGCCGATCGCGCGCGTTCGGCACCGGCGGCATTTTGCTGGCGACGGCGCTCGCCGCGCCTGTTTTCGGACTCGGCGGCTACCCCGCGCTTGGAGCCGCCAGCGCGGCGGCCTGCCTGGCGTGCGCGCTGGTCGCCTCGGGTTTTCCGGAGCACCGGCAAGCCCGTGACGCCTCGGGGCCGGGTTCGGCCTTTCGCGAGTACGCCGACACGCTGCGACAGGGTCTGCGGGAGGTGCGCGGCAACCCTCCCGCCCGCCGGGCCGTGCTGCTGATACCGGTCGTCGCCGGGATCTGGGGGTCGCTTGAGGAGTACGTGCCGCTGCTGGCCGCCTCGGCCACTCCGCGTACCCAGACGGTGGCGCTGCTGATCTTGTTGGTCAGCGCAGGCGTCGCGGCCGGCGCCCTGCTCAGCGGCCGCGCCGCCCGGCTGCGGATGCGCGGCGTCGCCTGGCTGCTGGCTGCCGCGGCGATCGGGCTCGCCGCCGGAGCCCTCAGCGGACGCCTGCTCGGA
>JBOGDN010000603.1:0-3397 GCA_050742995.1 Stackebrandtia sp.
GCCGGCCAGCGCCAGGCCGGCGGCCATTCCGGCGCCGCCGAC
Organism: Stackebrandtia sp.; assembly: GCA_050742995.1. Classification (GTDB taxonomy): domain Bacteria; phylum Actinomycetota; class Actinomycetes; order Mycobacteriales; family Micromonosporaceae; genus Stackebrandtia. The sequence goes on from JBOGDN010000603.1 coordinate 43, forward strand.
GCTCGCGGCGGCCGCAACGCTGCGGCGGCGTCCGAACCGGCCCACCAGCTGGTCCCCGGCGAGCCTGCCGACGAACATGAAGAACGCGAAGGCGCCGTAGCCGCAGGCGGCGACCAGCGGCGTCGCCGAAAGCGACTGCGACAGGAACACCGCGCTCCAGTCCGCGGCTGCGCCCTCGGCCAGCAACGCGGCAAAGGCCGTGGCCGCCAGCAGGACCAGTCCGGGCTCCAAACGCCACTTGCGGCTCGGCACGCCTTCGGCGGCGGGCGAGTCCGCGACGCCAGACCCGTCGCTTCGTCTCCGACTAACGTCGTCGACGCCAAGCTCATTGCTCCGTCTCCGACTGGCGTCGTCGACGCCAGACCCATTGCTTCGTCTCCGACTGACGTCGTCGACGAAGTCGCCGGTCGTCTTCCGCGTCGCCGCGTAAGCCGCCACACTCAGCACCAGCAGCTGCAGCCACAAGGCGACGCCCAGCTGCGCGGCAAGACCTCCCAGCCCGGCGCCCGCGGCGGCGGCCAGCGCCCAGGCGGCGTGGAACGAGCCCATGATCGGCTTGCCTATGGCGCGTTCGACCGCCGCGCCCTGGGCGTTCATGGACACGTCGAAGGACCCCACCGTCGCGCCGGCCAGCGCCAGCGCCGCGACAAGCGTCCACGCCGAGTCGACGCCGAGCCCGATGCCGACCGTCACGATGCAGTACGCGGCCAGCGTCGCGCGCGTGACGGCAGCGCTCCCCCAGCGTGCGCACGCCGCCCCGGTCAGGCTCAACGCGGTCAGCGCCCCGGCCGGAGGCGCCAGCAACACCAGGCCGAGCCCGCCTTCGGACAGGCCCAGGTCGTCTTTGATCAGCGGGATGTGCGGCAACCACGAGGAGAAGACGAGGCCGTGGGTCAAAAAGCATGCGGTGACGGCGATCCGGGCGCGTTTGAGAGACGACATAGATCAGAAATTCTGAACTACGGCACGCCCGCGCACCAAGCGAGATTCCGCCGAGCCGGCGGCTTGAGGTTCAGTCACAGTCCACGCTCAACTTGGCGATCCGCACGTCGTCGGCTCTGGTCGCGACGTTCAGCGTCGCCGCGCAGCCCCCGGCGTCTTCTGAATAAGACACCATGGAGAACTCGACGTCGCCGAGGTACTCGACGGATTCGTCGTGGTTGTGTCCGTCCGCGATGCCGGAAGTCATCTCCTCCAGCTCGGCAATCGCGGAATCGGCGTCGCCGGAGACGTCGAAGAAGGCGCGGATGCTGTATGTGGGCGACTCACCCTCTTCGGAAGGGGCGAGCAGGCGCGCGCCGTCGGGGACCTCGCCGAAGGGCTCTTCTTCCCCGAAAAGCCGCAGCTCGGCGCCGGGTTCCAGCAACGTCGGGTCGATCGGCTGCGGCCGCATGGACGCGTCGCCTTCCGGAGCCTCGGCCGGGGCGTCGTTCTCGATGCGAGGCGTGGCGCCGAACCGCATAGTCAAAGAGGACACGGACGCCCGCCCGGCCGCCTCAGACTCCACTGTGAGCTCTGCTTGCATCAGGTACTCGTCGCCGTCGACGGCACGCACGTCGCACCGCAGGGCGGTCTCGGCGCCGCGGTCGGATGGGAGTTCCTCACACGCCTGGCCTGCTGCGGGGCCCCTCGGCTCCAGGCCGCGCGCGGAAATCTGGTCGGCCACATCTCGCATCACGTCATGCGGGTCGCCGACCACCAGCGCGTTCGCGACTATCTGTTCTTCTCCAAGGTGGGCGCCGGCCGGAAACGCCGATCCCAACAGGAGGCTCCCCTCGGGAACTTTCCAGCCGTCCCAGATCTCCTCGCCGGACTCGACGTACGCCGGAGCGTCGAAGTCGACCTCCGCCCGGCGCGTATCGTCGCCGTCGTCGTCTTGGACGGCACAGCCGCCCAGCGCCAGCGCACAGGCGAGAATCGCCACCCACATGGTTCTTTTCGCCATAGCGAAACGTTACGCGCCGACGGTTGCCGTTTTCATGCCGTCGGGCCGGTGCTGCCCCGCACGATCAGCTCGCCGTCCACGGGCACCGCCGTCTCGCCGGCGCCGTCCAGCGCCAGCGTCACGGCGCGCGCGCCCATGTCGGACAGCGGAAGCCGCACCGTGGTCAGCGGCGGGTGCAAATCGGCGGCGACGGGGACGTCGTCGAAACCGGCGACCGAAACGTCGTCGGGAATAGACAGATTGGCTTCGCGCAGCGCGGTGCAGAAGCCGCTGGCCATGACGTCGCTGGTGACGAACACCGCCGTGGCGCCGGACGCCCGCTCCACGAAGGTCTTGCCCGCGCGGTAGCCGCCGTCGCGGCTGAACTCGGAGTCGATGACGTCGACGACGGCGTGCGACGGCAGCCCCGCGGCGAAGCCGTCCCGCCGCTCGGAGACCACACGCAGTGTCGACGGCCCGGCGACCACGGTGAGCCGCCGATGCCCCAGCGCGGCCAGATGTGCGGCGAGATCGCGGGCGCCTTCGCGGTTCTGCGGGTGGACGCACGCCCCCGGCAGGCCCGGCTGCCCCACGCTGACCACCGCGCATCCGGACTCGCTCCAGCCGCGCAGCGCCTCGGCGAACCGCACCTCGGCGTCGTGACGCTCCGTCCGCGAGCCGGCCACGATCACCGCCTGCGGGCGGAAGCCCGACAGCGCCTCCAGCTGCGCCCGCTCCCCGTCGGGGTCGATGCCGGTCTCTCCGATGACCACCGGGACGTCCCGCTTCGCGGCCTCGACGAGCACGCCCTGGGCGATCTGGGCGAAGTAAGGGTCGGTGACGTCGTGCAGCAGCAGCGCCACGGTCGTCGAGCTGTTGCGGGCCAGGCCCTGCGCCTGCATGTTGGGCGCGTAGCGAAGCTCGGCGGCGACCTGGCGTACCTTCTCGGCCAGACGCTCGCTTACTCGGTGCTGCGACCCGTTGAGCACGCGCGAGGCCGTTGCCACGGACACGCCGGCGCGGCGCGCGACGTCGGCGAGAGTAGTGGGGTGCGGTGACCGGCTCACCTGACGCAGGTTACCGGCCCGGGTTCGCCGGTGGCACGCGGAGCTAAGCTCCGGCCATGCTTACGGCTGGTTTTTCCACTCTCGGGTTCCCCGGACGGCCCGTCGCGGACGTCTTGGCGACGGCGACGCGACACGGCGCGGGCCTGGTGCAGCTGCGCGTCGCCGACGACGAGCCGGTGCACGTGGGGCTTTCGCCGGCCGAACGCCGCGACGTGCGCGACCAGTTCGCGGCCGCGGGGGTCGGTCTCGCCGCGCTCGCCACATACGTGCGGCTGTCCGACGCGGACCTCGCCGCGCCGCTGGCGGCCCACGTGGAGCTGGCCGCCGATCTCGGCGCGCCGGCGTTGCGGCTTTTCCCCGGCGA
>JBOGDN010000604.1:0-3714 GCA_050742995.1 Stackebrandtia sp.
GCGCGCGCGACAGCACCCGAGAGACGTCGAAGCACTCCTGGGCTTCTTCGAAGTTGTCGTTGTAGATGTTCCACTGGCCGAGACCGCGCAGCATGGTGGCCTCGCCCTCGGTGTCGCCGCACTTGCGTGCCGCCGCAAGGGCGATCCGCGCGCAGCGGCGCCAGTCCTCCAGCCGCAGCCGGAAGTCCAGGTACGGCATGAGGGCGGCGGACAGTCGCCACGCCGAGGAGGCCAGGCCGTTGGTGGCGGCCTGACGCACCAGCGCCATGACGTCTTCGGCGTGCTCGTCCAGCCAGTCGATCGGCGATTCGGGCGCGGGAATGGCGTGCTCGGCCTGACCTGGCGAGGTCATGGACAGCGCGCTGACCGGAAGCTCCGAGACGGCGGCGCGCACTTGCGCCTCCTTTTCGGCGCATACGCGGCGCAGTTCGGCGGTGCGCACGTCGGTGTGCCGGGCGCGGGCGGTGGGAGCGCCCAGAAGCCGACGGTGCACATGTTGAGATTCTTCGCTGGGCTCGATGCCCAGCTCGTCCGCGAGAGTCGACCGCAGCCGGCCGTAGGTGTCGATGGCCTCGGCGCGCTGACCGGCGGCCGACAACGCGGTCATCAACTGCCGCCACAGACTTTCCCGCAGCGGGTGTTCGTTGACGAGTCCACGCAATTCCGCGATGGCTTCGCCGTGTTGTCCGTTATGTACGTAGAGTGCTGCTCGCTCCTCAAGGGCGTCCAGCCGAGTGTCAATCAGCTTCTGGATATATGGAATCCACGGAGGAGGACCTTTGATGTCGCTTAGTGGTTCTCCCCGCCACAACTTCAAGGCGCGGTCATATATGTGAATCGCCTCGACGACGTGACCGGCTTCGGACTCGTGCCGGGCCTCGCCGAGCAGATCGTTGAAAATCTGGACGTCGAGTTCGCCGGGTTTGACGTGCAATACGTACCCGCTACGAAGCCGGTTCAGGCGTCCGTGCAGCGCACGACGCAAAACGGTGACGTAGGAGTACAGGTTCGCACTGGCCGATTTGGGGGGCTGGGCGCCCCATACGACGTCGACGAACCTGTCGAGAGGCAGTTGCTCGCCGGGAGTCAGCAGGAATGTCGCCAGCATACGGCGAGGTTTGAGGCCGCCGACTGGCGCGTCGTGGCCGTTGACCCGGACCGTAAGAGCTCCTAAAAGGCCAAATTCGAACTCTGGCATTGTGGGTTCATCTCCCATCCATGTGGGGGGCATGTTGGGTTATAGGGCATTTATATATACCGCATGGGGATTGACTTGTGAAGTCCTTGGAAAATGAAAGGTTCTCAACTAAAGGGGCGTTAAAAGAGAACTGATCGCGTTGAGTGTCGACATAGGCACAACGGGTTCCTCATTCAACCGGCCGCAGGCGTCGTACGTCGGGATTTGCCGTCGACTTGAGGATAGGTCGGCAATACAACCGGACAAATAGTGACAATTTTCACAAGATAAACAGCGCCGGACAAAAGCCCGGCGCTGCTCAATATGTAGGAATATGCGGGAGTTGTGGGACGTCAGGCCGCCAGCGCGGCGCGTCCGGCGGCGACCACCTTGGCGGCTTCGGCCACGCGCCTGCCGTAGCCCGCGCCGCTTTCCAGGTCGCCCTTGGCCATGTCCTCGGCGCCTTTGTCCACGTCCGACTGAGTTCCCACGCCCAGGTGGAAGCTGAGCCGGTTGATCGCGGTGGTCTCCATTCCTCCCGGAAGCACGCCGTGCGAGACCCACTGCATGCCGTGCTGGCCGGCCAACACGGTCAGCGCCTGCAGCGCCTGCAGTTTGTCTCCGCTGGGGCCGCCGGAGTTGACGAAGCCGCCGGCCAGCTTGTCCTTCCACTCCTGCGTCTGCCATTTCTTCGACGTCGCCTCGGAGAATTCGGCGAACTTCGCCGAGACGTTGCCCATATAAACCGGTGAGCCGAAGATGATCGCGTCGGCCGCGTCGAGAGCGTCCCAGCCGGACTCGACGATCTCGTCGACCCTGATCAAGCTGGTAGTCGCGCCCTCGACCGAGGCGGCGCCGTCGCGTACGGACTGCGCGAGCCGCTCGGTGTGACCGAAGCCGGAGTGATATGCGACAACGATTTTGACGGTGGTCATGGGGGTAATCTCCTGCCATACTGCATGAGTGATTCGAATTCGAACGATCCGCACCGAAGCTAGCAGTTGGTTCGAATTCGAACTAGTTACTGTGACGGAGATTACCCATGGCCCAGAACGCCGGTTCGTTCGAATGCGGCTGGCTCGGCGACAGAGCCGGCGGCGTCTGGAAGCGCTTCCTGGCCGCGAGCCAGCGCATCGAGCAGCGGCTGGACCGCGAACTGCGCACGCGGCACGGAATCTCCCACACCCAGTACGAAATCCTGGTGCAGCTGGCCGACGCGGGAGACTACGGCCTGCCCATGAGCGACTTGGCCGACTGGGCGGTCACCGCCAAGAGCGCGGTCACCTATCAGGTCGGCCGTCTGGTCGAGCGCGGGTTTGTGGCGCGCAAGGAGTGTCCCGTCGACGGCCGCCGCATGTACGCCTCGATCACGGATGACGGCAAGTCCCTGTTGGGCAAGGTGGCGCCCGACCATCTCGCGCTCGTGCGCGCCCTGTTCGTCGACGTGCTCGACGAAGGACAGCTGGACGCTCTGGACGGGATGCTCGACGCCTGGTGCGGGCGGCTGACGGACGAAGCGGGCTGAACCGCGGGGGAGTCACAGCGGTTCGGCGTCGTGAGATCACAATCACTACACAAAGGAGACAACCGCATGACTTATCCGGCCAAGGAGATCCGTCTGGCGCGACGCCCCGAGGGCTGGCCTTCGCCCGAGGACTTCGAGACGGCCCAGACGAGCCTTCCCGAACCCGGCGACGGCCAGCTCCTGGTCCGCAACAGATACATTTCCGTGGACCCGTATATGCGGGGGCGCATGAACGACGTGCCGTCATACGTGCCTCCTTTCGAGCTGGGCCGGCCCATGGAGGGCGGCGCCGTGGGCGTCGTGGAGGCCTCGGGCAGCCAGGACGTCGCGGTCGGCGCCTACGTCCTGCACGACGCCGGCTGGAGGGACAGGGCGCTTGTGGACGCGGAGTCGGCGCGCGTGGTCGACCCGTCCGCCGCCCCGAGCCTTTCGGCCTACCTGGGCGCGCTGGGGATGACGGGTCTGACCGCGTACGTCGGACTTCTCGACGTCGCCGCGATGCGTCCCGGCGACACGGTGTTCGTCTCCGGAGCGGCCGGCGCCGTGGGTCAGGCGGTCGGCCAGATCGCGCGGCTGAAGGGCGCGGCGAAGGTGATCGGCAGCGCCGGGTCCGACGCTAAAGTCGACAACCTTGTGGAAAGGCTCGGATTCGACTCCGCGTTCAATTACAAGAACGCCCCGGTGGCCGACCAGCTCGGCAAGGCCGCTCCCGAGGGGATCGACGTCTACTTCGACAACGTCGGCGGCGACCACCTCGAAGCCGCGATCGGCGCGATGAACCTGCACGGCCGCATCGCCGTGTGCGGCGCGATCTCCCAGTACAACGCGACGAGCCCGCCGGCGGCGCCGCGCAACCTGTTCATGCTGATCGGCAAGCGCCTGAGGATGCGGGGTTTCCTCGTCGTCGACCATTACGACCGGGCACGCGACTTGGTCGCCGACGTCGGCGGATGGCTGCGCAACGGGCAGCTGATCGCCGACGAGACCGTCGTCGAAGGCATCGACAACACCG
>JBOGDN010000605.1:0-10306 GCA_050742995.1 Stackebrandtia sp.
GTACTCGGCGTCGAGTTCTGTTCCCGACAGCGGGCTTCCCGTCACCGCGGACACGAAAGGGATCTCGGCCGGACGGGGCGCCAGCCCCTCCAATCCTTTGAGGAGCGGCTGGCGCTGGTCGTCCATCGCGCGACTGTGGAAGGCGTAGTCCAGGTTGAGGTCGCGGAAGAACACCCCTCGCTCGCGCAGCTGCTCGCCGAGCGCGGCGAGGCATTGCGCGTCGCCGGTGACGGTGGCGTCGCGTCCGCTGTTGACGCCGGCCACCTCCAGCTTGCCTTCGTAGCCGGCGACCGCGGCGGCGGCGTCCTCGGCGGACAGTCCCACGGCGGCCATACGTCCGCGGCCGGCGGTCAACGCCTGGACGCGGCTGCGTTCGGCGATGACGCGGCAGGCCGACGGCAGGTCCAGGATCCCCGCCGCATACGCCGCGGCGACCTCGCCGACCGAGTGGCCGAAGACCGCGACCGGGCGGACGCCCCGACGCCGCAACACCTCGGTCACGGCCGCCTGGACGGCGAACAGCAGCGGCTGGGCGACCTCGGTGCGCTCAAGCGTCCATTCCTCGGGCGGCTTTCGCAGCGCGTCGAGGACAGACCAGTCCAGATGGGACTTCAGCGCGGCGTCGACGTCTGTCACGGCGGCGCGAAAGTCGGCGTCGGCCTCAAGCAGCGCGGCCCCCATCCCGGCCCACTGTGCGCCGTTGCCGCAGTACGCGAAGACGGGCAGGGCCGGGTCCGTTGCCCGCTGGCGGGCGGCGCCGTCGGCCGGTTCGCCGTCGGCGATCGCCCGCAGCTTCTCGGCGGCTTGCGTCGAGTCGGCGGCGATCACCGCAGCGCGTTCGCTCAGATGGCCGCGACGGCGACAGCTCGTCCACGCCAGGTCGTAGAACGCCTGACGGGATGTCGCGGCGCCAAGCGCCTCCGCGGTGCGTCGCGCCGCCTGCGCCAGCGCCTCGGCGGTGTGTCCCGACACCAGCAGCGGCAGCGGACCGTCGGCGGTCGACGGGACCGCCGCTCGCGCGGCCGGTTCCGGCGCCGGCGCAAGCACCGTGTGGGCGTTAGCGCCGCCGAATCCGAAGGAGTTCACGCCGACCAGACCGCCTCCGTCGGGCAGCGGCCGCGCCGACACGACCGGCCGCAGGCCCAGCCGGGCGAAGTCGATCCGCGGGTTGAGGGTTTCGGCGTGCAGGCTCGCCGGGATCACGCCGTCGCGCAGGACGACGAGTCCCTTGAGCACTCCGGCGATCCCGGCCCCCGACTCCAGGTGCCCGATGTTGGACTTGATCGAGCCGATCGGCAGCGGATTGTCCCGGCGGCGGCGCTGTCCAAGCGCCCGCCCCAGCGCGTCGCATTCGACGGGATCGCCGGCCTGCGTCCCGGTGCCGTGCGCCTCCATATAGGCCACGTCGTCGGGGTCGAGGCCGGCCCGATCGTACGCGTCCCGCAGCAACGTCTCCTGAGCCTCGGCGCTGGGCAGCGCCAACCCTCGGGTGTGGCCGTCGGCGTTGGCCTCGGTCGCCGCGATGAGCGCGTGGATCCGGTCGCCGTCGGCTTGGGCGTCTTCCAGGCGCTTGAGCACCAGGATCCCGCCGCCCTCGGCCCGCACGTAACCGTCGGCGTCGACCGAGAACGCCCGGCAGCGGCCGGTCGGGGAAAGCATGGAGGCCTTGGAAAACCCCACGAAGTCGTAGGGGTTGAGCAGCACGTTGATTCCGCCGGCGAGGGCCGTGCGGACGCGGCCGGCGCGCAGTCCCTCGCACGCCTGGTGCAGCGCGACCAGGGCGGAGGAACAGGCGGTGTCCACCGCCATCGAAGGGCCTCGCAGATCGAAGGCGTGCGAGACCCGGTTGGCGGTGTTGCCGCCCGCGCCGCCCGTCATGGTGTGGGCGTCGACGGTCTCGGGTCGGTTCTGCTGCAGCGCACCGTATCCGAAGCTGGAGGCCCCGATGTGCACACTCGTCCGAGATCCCGCCGTCGTCGCCGGGTCGATCCCGGCGTCGTCGAAAGCCTCACGCGCCATCTCAAGCAGGAGGCGCTGCTGCGGATCCATACGCGAAGCCTCGCGAGGCGAGATTCCGAAGAACTCGGCGTCGAAACCGGCGATGTCGGCCAGATACCCGCCGTCGGTGCAGTACGCCTTGCCGGGCCGCTCGGGATTCGGATCCGTGAAATGCGTGGCGTCAAATCGATCGGCCGGCGCCGGTCCGACCAAGTCGGCGCCGTCGGCCAACGCCGCGGCCAAACGGTTCAAAGAGTCGATTCCACCTGGAAGTCGGCAGGAAACTCCCACGATTGCGATGCGTGACGTGATCACCACTTCACAATATGCCGTGGTTCCTCGGGTAACGAATCTGTGACTACATAAGACCGAAACGCATCCGAACGTCCCCCGTCGGGCACAATCTGCGGTTGTCCGCGGCGCGCGACAATCCCGTGGCGCGCGTCGACGACAATGCCCGCCCACGTGAGCGTGGGCGGGCGGGCTAGGTGTGGATCGCGGCGACGGTGTTAGCCGAGGAACGCCACGCAGTCGGACTCGATCCAGCCGTCGGCGCCGGCCATGAAGCCGTCTTCGACGTGAACCTTCCAGGCGTCGCCGTTGCCTTCGGTCACCGTCAGGTTGTCGTCGCGCTTGGCATAGCCCTGGAGCCCGGCGCCTTCGCCGTCGAAGCTGTCGTACACGCCGGCGAAGGAGCAGCTGACGAGGGCGGGGTCGGCCGCCTCCGTCTCGGCGGCAAGGGCGGGAGCGGCTACGGCTACCGCGACGGCCGCAGCGGTCAGGGCCGCCGCGCCGCGCAAAGCGATGCGCTTCATCTGGAGATTCCCTTCTGGGGGCGATCGTGGGAGAAAAATCATTTCCGAACGAACGGCGAGCGTCCAGCAGGCGAGAGGTAGGTCACATCGAGGCGAGACGCAGACGTTATAGAGATTTTTAAGGTCGTGACCTTAAATTCGACGTGAGTAGATACATCAATGGGAGGTCAATCATGGCCAATACTCATTCACCTCGCCGTCTGCTGATAGGAGGTGTGGTCGCCGTCGCCGCGATGGCCACTTCGATGCTGACGGCCGTGACTGTCGCGGCCGACGAAGTGGCGACGACCGAGGGCGCGTTCGCCGTCTACATGGCGCCGACGGACGCCGGCGGATCGGACGACAACGACGGGCTCACCCCCGAAACCGCGGTCAACACCATCCCGCGCGTGCACGAGATCCTCACCGCGGAGCGCCCGGACTCCGACGTCGAGGTGCGCGTCAAGCAAGGCGACTACGTCTCCAAACCCTTCGAAGAATGGCGATTTTACGTGCCAGGGCACTCCGTGTCGTTCATGCCGATCGACTACGAGCCCGGCGACGGCATCGGCGACATCGACGGTCTGCCCACCTTCCGCAACGACAAATGCGGCAGTTCCTACTGCGGCGGCTTCTGGCTGCAGCCGCGACTGCCGCTCGACGAAGACGACCCGCTCTACAACGGCGGCGACAGCAATCTGCGCTTCTTCTATCTGCGCGTAGAGCGCTACCCCACCGGCGGTCTGTCGATCTTCGGAAACTCCGAGCGCGACTGGGACGACGAGACCTACGACCCGCCGCTGCACATCAAGCCCACCGAGGGACTCAACAACAACGAGGCCTACGGCATGCAGTTCCGCTACCTCGGGAACACGCACGCCCCCGGCAGGTGGGGTTACGGCGGCATCGTGCTGACGAACTCCTCGAACAACAAAGTCGTCAACAGCCATTTCGCCAGCATCGAAAACTCCGACATGCCCACCCACATCCACGGGATGTACGTCACTCACCACAGCTCGAACAACGTCATCCAAAAGAACAAGTTCTACGACATCACCGGGTACCCGGTGAAATTCCGCAATCAGAGCAACGACAACAACGTCGAAGAGAACATCATCGAGCGCGCCGGACGGATTTCCTACTACCGCGGCGAGTTCTGCGACACCGCGTGCGCCATAGAGCACGACATGTCCCAGCAGTGCGCTTCGTGGGGCAACAGGTTCTTCTACAATCGACTGCGCGGCAACCACGCCGGCGACCAGCCGTCGCTGTGGTCGCTGAGCCCCGAAGGGCTGACCAATCCCGGCGGTGAGCCCTGCACGGCGCCAGACGACAAGCAACGTGTCTACACCGGAGGAAACATCCGGGAGTGACGCCGGCTTGCCCGCCAGTCACCCCGACTCGCACCGGCAAGCGAGTCTGCCCTGCCGGCGTTGCGCCCCCGCGCAGCGCCGGTAGGGTCGTCGTACCCCGAGTGTGCGCTGTATATGCGGCGCACACCGCATCCTTGGGCCGACGACGAATTGAATAACACGGAGGTAAGCGGGCATGGATGTGAAACCGACGCTCAACCGACGTCGTCTCCTCATGGCCGCCGGACTGGGGACGGCGGCCGCGGCGACTTGGGGATTGACGGCAGGCGCCGGATTCGGACCCGAAGACGACGCCGAGTTGTACGAGCTGGACGTTCTGGCGGCCGGGTTTCCGCGGGTGATCTTCTTTCGACGCACCGAGGTCGCCGGTTGCGATCCCGACTATCCCGACCATTGCAACGACCCGGGAGACGAAGGGTACGAGCCGTGGAAAGCGCAGTTCGCGCGGTTCAACGGCATCGAGGGCAAGCTTCTGGACGAGGAACTGCATCGGGTGCGGCCCTGGTCGACGGAGCGAATACAGCAATACTTCCGGCAATTTAAAAGTGACTATCCTAATAAACTCGCCCTTTTGCATTTCAACGGAAAGGGCCGCAGGCCGCAATTTGCCGCGGAACGCTATTCGGCGCGTCACTGGCTGTACTACACGGGCACCATGGTGACCGAGAAGGCTCCCAAAACCGACGAGATCACCACGCTCAAGGTCGCCGACTCCTCGGTGTTCGCCATGTACCGCGAAGACCCGGACATCGCCGATCTGATGATGCCCGACGACATCGCCGTCGTTCCCTACGACGCCGAGACTGACACGCTCTTGTGGAACAACGCCGAGCACGTGCGACTGGAGTCAGTCGACGACGACACCTCCATCACGGTGCGGCGAAACTTCTACGGCTTCGAACGCGGACCCGTTGAAATCCCGGAGCGCTCCTTTATCGCGCCGCACACCCGCATCCAGCCGCCGATCGTGGAGGACTACGAAGAGGCGCTGTGGCTGTACAACTTCTCGCCGGACGCCGCCGACCCCGACGGCCGCACCTGCGCCGACGAGCTGGCCGCGGAGCTGGCCGAGTACTTCGCCGACGACGGGCCGCTGGCCGGGCTGGACGGCCTCCAGTTCGACGTACAGTTCTTCACGGTCAAGGGCAAATCGGCGGAGCCGAAAGTAGGCTTCTGCGTCCAGGAACATCTGATCGACGTCGACAACGACGGCGACGCCGACGAAGGCTTTGTCGACGGCGTCAACGCCTACGGACTCGGCATGGTCGAGTTCGGCCGGAAGCTGCGCGATCGTATGGACGGCAAGCTTCTTCTGGCCGACGGCATGCACCCGGAAGTTCACCAGCGCAACTTCGACTCGTACAACGGCATGGAGTCCGAGGGCTTCCCGGTTCATCGCGACAACAAGATCGGCGACTGGTCCGGCGCCATGAACCAGCACAGGTTCTGGGCGAGCCGCGTGGGCGAGGACTCGCACTTCAGCTACATCGTCCACAAGTACATCACCGGCAACGTGATCGGCGTCGACGACTTCGCCTATGCCAAGGCCCGACTTGTCGCCGCGGCCTCCGCGATCGCCGGCGTCACGTTCGCGCTCGGCAGCGACGAATACACGCCGCCGCCGGTGAAAGACGACGAGAACAACGCGTGGGTGCGGGTCTTCGACGAACTGTGGCGCGGCAAGGACCAAGAACCCAACTGGCTCGGCCAGCCGCGCGGCGAGGCCCGCCACCTCGGCGCCGAGGCCGACGATCTGCTCGAGGGCAACGGCCTCGACTGGAACGACGACTACATCAAGGACATACAGGGCAAGGACGCGACGGTCGAGCGCGTCGACGGAAGTCTGCGCGTCTCCTGGGACGCCGACGCCGAGCCCGCAAGCCACAACGGCGACACCGGCGCGGCTTTCCGCACCGTGACGATTCCGGTGACGAACCCGCACCCTGGCGACGAAGACCTGTTCGTCGAGCTGTCGCTTTCCGGCGACCCGGTGGAGGGCTACCCCGAAACGATCGCCCGCCGCGTCCGGCTGCGCGCTTACGTCGGCGACGTCGAGCTTCCGGTCGGGGAAGGCAAGGCCGCGCGTTACGCCGTCACCTGGGTCGACGACAAAGCCTTCACGGCCCGGTTCCTTTTCCGAAGCGCCGAGGCCGGAGAGGTCACCTTGGTGCTCGCCGCCGAGGGCGACGCCGACGTGACGCTGCATCGGCTCACCGTGCACGCCGCGACCGACACGGTGTTCCGCCGGTTCCAGGGCGGAGTCGTGCTGGCGAACCCGTCGGATCGCAAACGCGAGTTCGACCTGTCTCAATTGACTTACGGCGACTTCAGACGCATCGACGGCAACGAAGAACAAAAGGACGAAGGCGACTACTGGGTCAACGACGGCACGGACGTCGAAAACCCGATAGTGGAGCTGCAGCCCTACGACGGCCTTTTCCTGGTCGACAAGAACTGGCCGTAGGCGTCGCGCGTAGCAGCCGCACGCCGGTCAGCCCGGCGTGCGGCTTGGCGCTCAGCCGCCTGAGGCTCGGCGCGGCGGTTTTCTACGGTTTTGCCGCATATCTACTATTACATGTATTTCCATCCATAAGAACCGTCGCTACGCTATACAAGACAATCCGCGATAACCAGGACGAACCTGTCCTAGGAGCGACGTGACATGGCACAAGCGACGCAAGGGTCCGCCGCGAAAGCCCCCCGCGGCCTGACTACCGCCCAGCAGGAGTTCACCTCCTTCCTGCGAACCCGCCGGGCCAAGCGGCAGCCCGAGGACGTGGGGCTGCCCTCGAACGGACGACGCCGCACCCCCGGACTGCGCCGAGAAGAGCTGGCGGTCCTGGCCGGCATCAGCACCGACTACTACACGCGGCTGGAACAGGGACGCGAGACTCGGCCGTCGCCGTCGGTGTTGCGCGCGCTGGCGAACGCGCTCGGCCTTTCGCTCGACGAGCACGCCTACCTCCGGTCGCTCGTGATCCCGGAAGTGTCCGCTCAGCCGCCCCGGCCGCCCGAGTCTCACCAGTTCGGCAGCGACGACGAGCTGCGTCCGGGCGTCGCCCTCCTGCTCGAGAGTCTGCACGACAACCCCGCTTACCTGGTGAACCGAAGGCTGGACGTGCTGGCGTGGAACCCCATAGCGGCCGCCCTTTTCGGAGACTTCGCCCGGCTGGAACCCGGACACCGCAACATCGCCTGGATGATCTTCCGCGACCCCGAATATCGGGCTCTGCACCGCGACTGGGAGGTCGTGGCGCACCACATGCTCGCCAACCTCCGCGTACAGACCGCCCTGCACCGGCGAGACCTGCGGCTGACCCAGCTGGTCGCCGATCTGTCCATCAACGACGAACAGTTCCGGATCTGGTGGGCCCGGCAGGGCGGCAGGGCCAAGCGCAGCGGCCTGAAGCGGCTGCGACACAAGGTCGTCGGCGACATGGACCTGCACTACGAAGTCCTGATGCTGCCCGACGTGGACGAACGCTGGCTCGCGGTGTTCAGCGCCGAGCCCGGCTCCCCGTCCGCCGAAGCGCTGGCCAAGCTGCGGGAGCAGTCGCCCGCGAACCGGCGATGACACAGGAAGCGCCATGACGGCTCCACATGACGACGCCGGCTTGCGCATCCACGAACTGTCCGAGATCGACGACCTGCGCGCGCTCGCCGCGCTTTTCGCCGACGTGTGGCAGGTGAGCGACGGGTCGCAGATTCTGGACCCCGACGCCATGCGGGCGCTGTCGTTTTCCGGAAACTACGTGGCCGGGGCCTACCTGGACGGCGCGCTGACCGGCGGCGCGGTCGGGTTCGCCTCGCCCGACGGCAGCCTGCACTCCCACCTGACGGCGGTCGTCGCCTCGGCGCGCAGCAGGGGCGTTGGCTTCGGCTTGAAGCTGCACCAGCGGGAATGGGCGCTGAAACACCGCATCGAATCAATACAGTGGACGTTTGATCCGATGCGGATCCGCAACGCGCGCTTCAACATTCAACGACTCGGCGCGATCGGCGTCGACTACATCCCCGACTTCTACGGGACGATGGACGACGGCCTCAACGCCGGAAGGGGTCCCAGCGACCGGATGCTGGCGGACTGGCTGATCGGCACGCCTCGGGTCGAGACCGCGCTGAGCCGAGGGCTGCCCGAGCCGCACGTCGGAATCCGGGTGCGCGTCGGGTCGAGGTCGCAGCTGCGCCAGTGTCTGACCGAGGCCTTCCAGGCCGGACGTCGCGTCGTCGGCGTCACCGGCGACGGCTGCTACGTGCTTGGGGAGTCTGGATGAGAATCGCCGCGGCAGAGCTGCGACGCGCCGACATCCCGCTTGTCGCGCCCTTTCGGACGTCGTTCGGCGTCGACACCGTCCGCCACGTGCTGCTGATGCGCGTCGTCGCCGAGTCGGGCGCCGAGGGATGGGGCGAATGCGTCGCCGACGCCCAGCCGCGGTACTCCAGCGAACACGTCGCCGGCGCGGCCGACGTCATAGAGCGGTTCTTCACGCCGGCGCTGACGACGACGCCGCAGCTTCGCGCCTGGGACGTCGCGCCGCGGCTCGGCGGGTTCAAGGGTCACCCCATGGCGAAGGCCGCCGTCGAAGCCGCCGTGCTCGACGCCGAACTGCGCGAGCGCGGCATGCCGCTGGCCGATTTTCTGGGCGCGCGGGCCGAAGCCG
The DNA here is from genome assembly GCA_050742995.1 of Stackebrandtia sp. Lineage (GTDB taxonomy): Bacteria > Actinomycetota > Actinomycetes > Mycobacteriales > Micromonosporaceae > Stackebrandtia. Next base: position 8,827 of record JBOGDN010000605.1, read on the forward strand.
TGCCGTCCGGCGTCTCGGTGGGCATCATGGACTCGATCGGCGCGCTGCTCGACGCCGTCGCAGGCTATCTGGACGCGGGGTACCTGCGCATCAAGCTCAAGATCGAGCCGGGGTGGGACGTGGCGCCGGTGCGGGCGGTGCGCGAGGAGTTCGGGGACTCTCTCGATCTTCAAGTGGACGCCAACGCCGCCTACCGGCTCGGCGACGCCCGGCATCTGACGCGACTCGACCCCTTCGATCTGCTCCTCATAGAACAGCCGCTGCCAGAGGACGATCTGCGCGGCCACGCCGAGCTGGCGCGGCTGCTGCGCACTCCGGTCTGCCTTGACGAGTCCATCACCTCGGCGAAGATCGCCGCCGACGCCATCGCCATGCAGGCCACGTCCATTGTCAACATCAAGCCCGGCCGGGTCGGCGGGTACCTGGAGGCCAGGCGGATCCACGACGTCTGCGCCGCGCACGGCGTGCCGGTGTGGTGCGGCGGAATGCTGGAGACCGGCGTGGGCAGAGCCGCGAACCTGGCGCTGGCCGCGCTGCCCAACTTCACCCTGCCCGGCGACACCTCCGCGTCGAACCGCTACTACGCCCGCGACCTCGCCGGCCCGTTCGTTCTCGAGAATGGACACATCCGGGTGCCGACAGGTCCTGGCATCGGGGTGACGCCGGACGCCGACGCGCTGAAAGAGTTCACCGTCGAAACCCGACAGATCGCGTGCTGAGTTTCGGCGGAGGACGGCCCACCGCATAAAGGGCCGCCCTCCGCCGATTCGCGCGTTACTCGTGCGTGACCGCGACGTCGTAGACCACGACCTCGCCGAAGTTGTCCTCACTGCACGGCGACGAGTTCTCGCAGTTGGCCTGCGTGTAGGCGCCGGCCTTGAAGTAGCCGCCGGAGAAGTCCTTCGAAAGCGTGGCCACCAGTTCGCCGTCGTAGTAGGCCTGGATCTCGCCGCCGGTCACCACGAACTTCGCCTCGAACTTCGTGCCCAGCTCGTAGTTGTCGGTGATGAGGTGGGCGTTCGAGTCGTCGTCGTCGGTGACGTAAAGGCTGCTGCCTTCCAGACGGAACACGCTCACGTCGTCGTCTTCGTCGTGGATCTGCCCGGCGACCACGTGGTCCTTCTCCTTGGGAAGGCTGGTGATCGCCTGCTGCACGACCAGCGTGTGCGTGCCCTCTGTCGACGACCAGCTTGCTTCGTCCTGTCCGTCTTCGGTCATCTCCCGCAGCTCCGACCGGGAGTAGTCGGAGTTGGGGGTGGTGACGCCGTTGACGGGGTTGCTGAACCGCACGGCTTCGCAGTCGTCCTGAGCGACGAACCACGGGTCGTGCGAGTAGGCGTCCAGCTCCGGCTGGAAGATCTCCAGCGGCTGGTCCTCGTCTTCCGGGTCGGCGACGGGAAGGGTGAGCTTCCAGCTCTTCAGGTCGAGCACCTCGCCGGGGTTCTGGCACTCGGCTGCGTCGGCGTCGGCGTGCGTCGGC
>JBOGDN010000606.1:0-5522 GCA_050742995.1 Stackebrandtia sp.
CGCCTCGGTGATCCAGCAGGCGGCGGCGATCCCCGCCATAAGGCACAGGGCGTACGCACGGATCGGGATGAAGCCGAACAGCACCCATTCGCTTTGCTCAGGGCTGGGGATAAACGCTAGGTCCACGGCGAAACACGTTACCGGACCCGAAAGCGGCAGGCCGACGCGCTGGCGCCGCATTCGCGCCGTCTCGCGTCGTCTTGGCGGTGAACCAATCCCTTTGTCGGGCCGTAGTACGTCCCGAGTGGCTACCCCCGCCACGCAAGGGCAGACAGGACACCGCAACGATGCTGACAGCCGACACCCTGCGCGCATTGCTCGACGACGACATTCTTCCCAGCCGAATGCCCGACGTCGAACTTCTCGCCCGATATCTCAAAAGCGAACGGCCGCACCAAGACCCCATCTGCCTGAGCTTCGGAGAAACCTGGAGCCAGGTGGCGCCGGGGCTGGCCGAACGGCTCGCCTCCGATCCGATCCACTCGCACGGATACCAGCTGTCCCAGTACGGGCTTCCGGCGCTGCGGCTGCGGGTCCGCGACCAGATCCGCGACGGCCACCGGCTGCCCGAGACCAGCCAGCCCGGCAGGGACTACGAGGTGGCGGTGGCGTGGAACGGCACCCGCAGCGCGATGTTCGACTTCGGGCGTTTGATCCGCGATCAAGACGCTCCGGCCGACCAGACGCCGGTGGCGGTCGTGGCGGGGCCGAGCTGGGACTACGAAGGCGTCTTCAGCTGTCAGGGCTATCGTGTGCGCTACCACCGTCTGCGTCCCGAGCGCGGGTTCCAGCCGTGCGTCGACGAGCTGGAAGCCCTGTGCGCCGACGTCGCGTCGCGCCCCGACGAGCGGTTGGCGCTGCTGGTGGTCAACGCGCAGCACAATCCCACCGCGGTCAACTGGGATCCGAAGTTCGTCGCCGCCTCGATCGCCGCGGCCGCCGAACGCGGCGCGGCCGTCTTGATCGACGACGCCTACTACGCGGTGCACGACGACGACGTGCTCCCGACCTCGGCGCTGTCGATCCTGCTCGACCTGTTGCCCGACCTGCCGGCCGCGACCCGACGCCGCTGGCTGGCGGTGCGCTCCTTCGGCAAGCAGTTCCACAGCAATGGCTGGGGCATCGGCGCGCTCACCGCCGGCCCGCAGACCCTCGACCTCCTCGTCAACCGCTACCGGCTGCACAACTCCCTGATGTACGGCGGCAGCTACCAGCACGCCATGAACAGCTGGCTGGCCGACGACGCCAGCCAAGAGTTCCTCGCACGTCAGCGCACGACGTTCAGGCAGCGCCGCAAGATGATCGGCGAGTTCCTGACAGACCGGCTCGGATACCCCGACGACCAGATCCACCTCGGCGAATGCAGCTCCTACCTCATGTTCGCCGTCCCCCGCGAATACATCTTGTCGACGAACCCGGCCGAGCGCTTCCGTCGCGACTGCTTCGCGGCCACCGGAGTGCTGCTCGCCCCCGTCTGGCCCTGGCCGTTCTCCGCCGACGAAGACGCCGCCCTGCCCTACGTGCGCATGTTCATCGGCCCGGCCACCGAGACCATCCACACCGCCCTGACTCGAATGGAGGCGGCCGGAATCCGCCACGACATGACGCCCCCGCATCTCGCCGCGTTAGGCCCCGGCGCGTGAACGGCCGACGTCTCGACGGCGGTTCAGCTCATATGGTCGTCGGCCCTCGCGCCTCAGGGCTTGCGCGCTACGCCTCCGGAGGCGGAGATCAGCCGACTCTCGTCGACGTCGGCGTGGGAGTCGTCGATGCGCCACTGGGTGACCGGCACGAAGCCCGGGGGGTCGACCAGCTCGAAACCGTCGAAGATCGACCGCATCTCGTCGTGAGGGCGAGGGATGTAGGGGACTCCGCCGGTCTTGGCGTACTCTTCGCACAGTTCCACGTACGACGCCCTGTCGGTCGTGCCGTCGTAGTAGATGAAGTAGCTGCCCGACGGGACGGCGTCCGTCACCGCGGACACGGTCTGGCGCGCCACTTCGAGACTTTCCGCGTGGCCGAGCACGCCCATGAACATGACCGCGACCGGCTGCCTGAAGTTCAAGATATTGCGGGCGTCGGCGACTATCCGTTCCGGGTCGTGGAAGTCGGAGTCGACGTAGCCTGTCACCCCTTCGTCGGTGGTGCTGGTGAGCAACGCCCGCGCATGGGCCAACACCATAGGGTCGTTGTCGACGTAGACGATCTTCGACTCCGGCGCGGCCCCCTGGGCGACCTCGTGGGTGTTCTGCATCGTGGGCAGGCCGGTCCCGATGTCGAGGAACTGGCGGATGCCGCACTGGCTGGCCACGTAGTGGACCGTGCGAATCAGAAACTGCCGGCACTCTCTCGCCATGACGGACATGTGCGGGTCGATGTCGAGACTCTGGTCGCCGATGATCCGGTCGATGTCGAAGTTGTCCCTGCCGCCCATCCAGTAGTTCCAGATTCGCGCCGAATGCGGGATGTCTGTACGGATCTTGACGGCTAGTTCGTCGGATTCGTCGGACATGGGAAATGCTCCTCAATAGGCGGGGACGGCGTGCGACGCCGGCCAGGTCGAGATCGACGCGGATCGACCATATTCGCTGGCGAGTATCCATAACTTTACAAGAGAACCTCAGGCGACACATGGAGACCCGGACAGCTCGCCATATAGTCTCTAGTGGATTGGATTTGGCGAAAAGCTCCGCCTGTTCTGATGTAGGTCAGTCATCGTGACGGGCGCGGTTTCGGTTGCGGCCTCGCCGGAGACGACCTACGGCCTGGCAGTGCGGACTCCGGAGGCGAGGTCGGCGGTGAGGGTGTGGAGGGAAGCCGTGGCGGCGGCAAGGGTTTCAGCATCGAGCAGGCGGGAGACCATGGCGGAGCCGACGATCACGGCGTCGGCGTAGGAGGCGACTTCGGCGGCCTGGGCGCCGTCGCGCACGCCTAGGCCGACGCCGATCGGCAGGTCGGTGGCCGCGCGGGTGCGTTCGACAAGGGCCGGGGCGGCCGTCGACGTGCGGTCTCGGGCGCCGGTGACGCCCATGATCGACTGCGCGTACACAAAGCCTCGGGTCACCGCGACGGTGCGGGCGATGCGCTCTTCTGTGGAGCTGGGGGCGACCAGGAAGACGCGGTCGAGGTCGTGAGCGTCGGAGGCGGCCAGCCACTCGTCGGCCTCTTCGGGGATGAGGTCGGGGGTGATCAGGCCGGTGCCTCCGGCACCCGCCAAGTCGCGGGCGAAGGCGTCGACGCCGTACTTTTCGACCGGGTTCCAGTAGGTCATCACCAGGATGGGCGCGCCTGCGCCGGCGACGGTTTCGACCACACGCAGCACGTCACGGGTGCGAGTTCCGGCGGCCAGGGCGGTTTCGGCGGCACGCTGGATCGCCGGGCCGTCCATGACGGGGTCGGAGTAGGGCAGACCGACTTCGACGACGTCGCAGCCGGAGTCGATCATGGTCTTGATCGCGGCGATCGAGTCGTCGACGGTCGGAAACCCGGCGGGCAGGTAGCCCACCAAAGCGGCGCGTCCGTCGGCGCGGGTCTTGGCAAGGGTCGCGGAAACGCTCACGGCGCATCGCCTTCCACAAGTCCGAAGTATCGCGCCGCGGTGTCCATGTCCTTGTCGCCGCGTCCGGAAAGTCCGATCACGACTGTCGCGTCCGATCCGTGCGCGGCGCGCAGCTTCGGGGCCAGACGGGCGGCGCCGGCCAGGGCGTGGGCGCTTTCGATCGCCGGGATGACGCCTTCGGTGCGGCACAGCAGCGAGAAGGCCTCCATGGCCTCGACGTCGGTGACCGACTCGTAGGAGGCGCGGCCGGAGTCCTTCAGATGGGCGTGCTCGGGGCCAACCGACGGGTAGTCGAGGCCGGCGGAGATCGAGTGGGACTCGACGATCTGGCCCTCGTCGTCTTGCATGATGTAGCTGCGGGCGCCGTGCAGCACGCCGGGACTGCCGGCCGACAGCGTGGCGCTGTGGCGTCCGGTCTCCACGCCGTCGCCGCCGGCTTCAAAGCCCCACAGGGCGACCTCGGCGTCGTCGACGAACGCGGTGAACAGTCCCAGCGCATTGGAGCCGCCCCCGACGCAGGCGACCACGGCGTGCGGCAGACGACCGATCTGGTCCAGGCACTGCGCTCGCGCCTCGGTTCCGATTCCGGAGACGAAGTCGCGCACCATCGCCGGGAAGGGGTGCGGTCCGGCGACGGTTCCCAGCAGATAGTGGGTGGTGTCTACTTGGGTCACCCAGTCGCGCAGGGCTTCGTTGATGGCGTCTTTGAGGGTGCGCGAGCCGGTGGTCACCGGGATGACCTCCGCGCCGAGTATGCGCATCCGCGCCACGTTCAGCGCCTGCCGGCGGACGTCCTCGGCGCCCATGTAGACGGTGCATTCCAGATCGAAGAGGGCTGCGGCCGTCGCGCTGGCAACGCCGTGCTGTCCGGCGCCGGTCTCGGCGATGACGCGCGGCTTGCCGAGTCGCTTCGTCAGCAGCGCCTGGCCGAGGACGTTGCGGACCTTGTGCGCGCCGGTGTGGTTGAGGTCTTCGCGTTTGAGGAGGACGCGGACTCCGAGCGCTTCGGAGAGCCGGCCGGCCTCGTACAGCGGCGAGGGGCATCCGGCGTACTCGCGCAGCAGCCGGTCGAACTCGTCGAGAAAAGCCTTGTCTGCGAAGGCGTCGCGTCGGGCCGCGTCGAGCTCGTCCAACGCGCCGATCAGCGCCTCGGGGACGAACCGTCCGCCGTAGGGCCCCCAGTGGCCGAAGGCGTCGGGGCCGGACTTGGACTCGTCGCGGCTCATCGCGCCGGCCTGGGAGTGGCCGGGTGGCTGCCGGCGGTCACCAGGTCGGCGACGGCGGCGCGCGGGCTCTTGTCGGTGACGAGGCCTTCTCCGACCAGCACCGCGTCGGCGCCGGCCGAGGCGTAGCGCAGCAGGTCGCGGGCGTCGCGCACTCCGGATTCGGCGATTTTGAGCACGCCGTTGGGCAGTCCCGGCGCTACTCGCTCGAACACCGAGCGGTCCACCTTCAGGGTCTTCAGGTCGCGGGCGTTGATGCCGATGACGCGGGCGCCGGCGGCCAGCGCCCGGTCGGCCTCGTCCTCGTCGTGCACCTCCACCAGCGCGGTCATGCCGAGCGACTCGATGCGCTCGCGCAGGGACACCAGGGCGTTTTGCTCCAGGGCGGCCGCGATCAGCAGCACCATGTCGGCGCCGTGGGCTCGCGCCTCGTGCACCTGGTAGCTGGAGATGATGAAGTCCTTGCGCAGCACCGGGGTGGCGCCCACCGCCGCCCGCACCGCGTCCAGGTCGTCAAGGCAGCCTCGGAAGTAGTTCTCCTCGGTAAGCACGCTGATGGCGCGCGCGCCTCCGGCGGCGTATTCGCACGCCAGCGCGGCCGGGTCTGGAATGTCGGCCAGTTCGCCCTTTGACGGCGACGACCTCTTGACCTCTGCGATGACTCCCACGCCGGGCTGCTTCAAGGCGCTGTAGGCGTCTATGGGCGGGGGCTTCTTCTCGGCCGTCTCACGAATCTGTTC
>JBOGDN010000607.1:0-3169 GCA_050742995.1 Stackebrandtia sp.
GTGCCCAGTCGCCCACGAGCGACGCCAGGTGGATCACGGCGTCGCTTTCGGCCAGTGCCTCCTTGGCCGAGTCGAGGTCTTCCAGGCTGCCGCGCACCAGCGTCGCCTGGGCCAAAAAATCGGAACGACGGCCGGCTTTGACCGTCGCGGCGTAGGCGTCGGGGTTGCGTACCAGCGCTGTGACCGCGTGCCCGGCCTCGACGAGGCCCTCGACGACCCGGCGCCCGAGAAAACCGGTGGCGCCGGTAAGAAAGATCTTCATTCTTCGCTCCGTTTAAGTAGAATGATCAACATAGTAACCCTGAGGGGAGCGCCATGGCAAGACCACGGTCTGACACACGCGAGCGGCTGGTGGCCGCAACGTCCAAACTGCTGCGCGAGCAGGGGTACCACGGTACGGGCATGTCCCAGATCGTCGCCGAGTCGGGCGCGCCCCGCGGTTCGGTGTACTTCCTGTTCCCCGGCGGCAAGGAGGAGCTCGCCGTGGAAGCCGTGGCGGCGTCGGCGGCGGAGTTCGCCGAGCAGCTGCGTTCCGCCGCGTCCGCGCCCGACGTCGCGGGCTTCGCCTCGCTGCTGATCGGCCACCTCGCCGAGGAGCTGCGCGAGTCCCAGTTCACGTCCGGCTGCCCGATTACGACGGTCACGCTGGAGGCCGCGCCGGCGTCGCCGTCGATCACCGACGCGTGCCGACGCGCCTACGACTCATGGCTGGACGTGATCGAGGAGATCGCGGTCGGCTACGGCGTGCCCGCCGACTCCGCCCGCGCGCTGGCCGTTTTCGGGCTGACCGCCGTGGAGGGCGCGCTGGTGCTGTGCCGAGCCGCCCGCGACACCGGCGCGCTGGAGACCGTCGAGCCCCTGCTGACGGAGACGCTGACCCGAGCCGCGGACTCGGGGCCGAACTAGGCTTTTCTTTTGCTATAGAGGACCTGCCCCGCCCCAATCCGGGGGCAGGCCACCCTAGATAAGGTTCGCCTCATCTCACTATGGGCGCGAAACGCCGTCAAGCGAATTTCATCGCGGCTTAATCAGTTCGCGCCCGCCGAGGGACGTTCGCGAGCGCGAAACGCCGCGGTCTTGACGCGGTTCTGGCACGAGGTGGAGCAGAAGCGGCGGGCGCCGTTGCGGGAGGTGTCCACGTAGACCCGGTCGCACTGCTGGGCCGTGCACGTTCCGAGCCGGTCGTACAGCTCGCTGCCGACGACGACGGCCAGCGCCGTCGCGCACCCCGCCGCCCAATTGTCGGCGTAGCCGCCGCCGGCGCCGTGGAAATGGATGTGCCAGGGCTCGCCGTCGTGCCTGGCGAGGTGAGGGCGGGAGTCGGTGTCGCGCAGCAGCCGGTTGAGCGCCTCGGCGGCGGAGTCGACGTCGCGGCCGGCGACCGAGTCGAAGACCACGCGCAGCCGGCGGGCCACGGCGCTCAGCTCCTCGGCCTCGGCATGTGTGGGCGTGCGGGACTTGTCTCGCTTGCCGGAAAGCGCTGTGGCGATCGCCACGCGGCGATACTCGCCTCGCGGGGGTTCATACGGCTTTCCGCGCCTGTGACCTGCGGTAAGCAGGTTCACCAGCTCGACTGAATACGCGACCACGGCGTCAGTGTGACTGTTGAAATTCACTTGACCAGTTACATCCTCGTCGATAGACTGTGACTGGTCAAATCTTAGACGACAGTTACGAGAGGACGCCGATGTCTACGCTCACCCCGTCGATCGCCCGCGACTGGATCGCCCGCTGGGACCGTCAGCAGGAGGGCTACCTGCCCGACCGCGAGGAACGCTTCACCGCGATCGTCGACGCCGTCGTCGCCGGCGTTTCGCGTCCGGACCCGCTGGTTTTGGACCTCGGCTGCGGCCCGGGGTCGCTGTCGGTGCGGCTGCTGGAACGCGTCCCCCGGGCCACCGTCGTGGGCATCGACACCGACCCGCTGCTGCTGGCTCTGGGTCGCGCCGCCGGCGTCGACGTGCCCGGCCTGTCCTTCGCCGACGTCAACCTCGGCGAGCCGGGATGGGCCGCCACGCTGGAGGCGGACGGACCGGCGGACGCCGCGGTCAGCACCACCGCGCTGCACTGGCTTTCGGATCCGCAGCTGCGCGCCGTCTACGCCGAACTGGCGAAGGCGCTGCGCCCCGGCGGCCTGCTGCTCAACGGCGACCACTTCAGCGCCGACGAAACGCCGGAGATCCACCGGCTGACCGTCGATCTGGCCGAAAGCCTGAAGGAACGCCGCTTCGGCGACGACCGCCCGGAGGACTGGAAACAGTGGTGGGACGCCGTGCTCGCCGACCCGGTGCTGTCGGGCATCACGCAAAAACGCGCCACGTCGGCTCACCACGGCAGCCCCGCCGGCCGCCTCGACCTGCACGTCGACGCGCTGCGCGAAGCCGGCTTCAGCGAGGTCGGCACGCTGTGGCAGCACGGGAACAACCGGGTGCTGTGCGCGGTGCGCTGACCGTTGCGCCCCAAGCCTTCCCAGTCGCCGGCTAGCGGCCGATGCTGTTGTAGCCGATTCCTATGGCCAGCCCGATCCCGATACCTGAGGAGATGCCGACCGCCACGTTGTCGAAAACGGTCAGTCCGAGCACGATCCCGATCGCGACGCCGAGAGAGATGCCCAGGGTCATGCCCTTGGCGTCGAACACGTTCGGCTTGTCGTCTTCGGGCTGCTCGCCCTTGTCGGGGAGCTTCTCGTCGTCTGTCACGGCACGCAGCCTAGGCCTCTCGACGCCAGGGCGCCAGAGTCGTCGCGAAAATTCTTCGCCGCGCCGATGAGTTTGCCCGCCTCGCGGAGTCGACACATGTGAAGACTCAATATGAGGGAGAAAAACATGAGCAGTGCGACTCTTGGCAGCATGCTGCTTTCCAGCACCGACCCCCAACGACTGCGCGAGTGGTACGCCGCCGCGCTGTCGCCCGAGGTGGGCAAGGAAGACGTCTACGACGTCCTCGACTTCGGCGGGTTCTACGTGCTCATCGACACCCGCGACGACGTCGGCGACAAGAATCCCGAACCGGGCAGGATCATCCTCAACTTCGACGTCTCCGACGCGCGGGCGGTCGCCGAGCGCCTCGACGGCCTTGACGCGACGTGGCTGTCCCCGTTGGAGGATCGCGAAGGCAGCCTGTTCGGCACCGTCGTCGACCCCGACGGCAACTACGTCCAGATCATCCA
>JBOGDN010000608.1:0-1658 GCA_050742995.1 Stackebrandtia sp.
GTTCGTGATTCCGTCCCACTCGGTTCGCGTGCCCCCTTCGGCTGACAGCCAAACGCCGGGACATCACGAGGGCTCCGATTGGTACGACGAAACGACGCACCGTCGGGCCGCGACCACTCGGCGAGAAGAGGGGGCACACGATACCGCCGCGGGGGACGAGGAAGACCGCGAAGCGGGGCGCCGGTGCGCCACAGCGGCTGGGTTCGCTTCGATCCTGAGAACAACGGACGCGAGTGCAGTTTCGCCTCCGCTACGATTCTCGGTCGGGGTGCCATCGGCCTGCGGCCATCGGCCTGCGGCCATCGGCCATGCGGTGGCGGCTTTGGTCGGCGCCGTTCCGAAGCGACGCGGCGGCGCCAAATCTCCGCGCATGAAGACCTACGTGGAGACCGGGCGACGACGCCCCGCAGACGCAGCCGCCGCCCACTGAGCAAACGCTGCCCGCTGCTTCGTCAACGCCGGCGTCCGTCGCGCCGCGGTGGCATTGCCCGTCGGAGCGCGGCGAACTCCTCTACGAGGCGGTCGAGCTGGTACGCCGCTTGGGCGCCGCTCGGGTTCGGAAGCAGCCAGAGCGTCGCGCCGGTGAGTTCCTCACGCTGACGACCAACTCGGGCGCGCGGGCGGCGGAAAGCGATCCGGTAGGCCGTCATCCCGGCGCAGGCGACGCAATGCGGCCGATAACGTCTTACCTTCCGCTCGAGGGCGGCGGCGCCGGCGCGTACTTCGTCGCGGGTGAGCTCGGCGGCCGATTTCGTCGCCCGGTTCACGAGATTGGTGATCCCTATCCCCAGGGGCAGCAACGCCCGCTCCTCGAACGGTGAGAGCTCGCGGTCGGTGAAGCCGGCCCGATGGAGCACCTTCCAAAAGCGGTTCCCAGAGCCGGCGAAGTGATGGCCGACCGCACCCGAGGCGCGGCTCGGGTTGATGCCACAGAACATGACCTGGAGACTCGGAGCGATGACGTCGGCGACCGACGCTCCTTCGGCGGCCGCGAGCTCGTCCTTCGCGATGCGACGCACGTCGGACCTCGGGCTTCGGTTCGTGGTTCGTACGGATGCCGTCCGCGCATACCCGAACCGGGACGGGCTGGAACATCGCCGCTCAGGCTGCCGGGCGACGAGGCGTTGATCGAATAGTCATGGGATCCCAGGACCGATTCCCCTCGGCAACCTTCAGTGCCCTGCAGGAACGGGGCCGTCGACCGCGAGCAGTCATCCTCGACTTCTACGGCACCTTGGTGTGGGCCACGCATTCGTTGTCGATCGACGAAGTGCTCGCCGAGCACAAGCTACGAACGGCGACGTGACGGCGAAGCCGAGAAACGCCGTCTGAATGATCACACCAGCTTGCCGATACCCCTTCGGGACCGCAGCAACCAAACCGCGCGTGGCCGCCATGGGGACCGGGTAGAGGAAGGCCAGCTCGCACATGGAGGCATGACGGCCATCGACGAACGCATTCACCGGACGCGTCAAAGCGCGGTGGGAAGAGTGCAGGATCGGCGCGTTCGAGGAAGGCGAGCGGCTCCGGCTCGGGTGGGAACCGGTCTCAAAAAGCGGCTGCGGGTCGGAAGGGTGGAACGCGAGCGCGAAGAAGCGCGGCTGACCCGAACGGTGGCGACCTTTCTCGTCACCGACCTGCTCTACGCGGTGCCGGTA
>JBOGDN010000609.1:0-11084 GCA_050742995.1 Stackebrandtia sp.
GCGGCGCCGCCGGCGATCGCTCCGGCCAGCACGCCGGCGACCATGGCCGTGGGCAGCGCGACCTTGGCGGCCTTGCGGCTGGTGCGGAAGTCGCGCACCTGCCAGCCGTGGTGCCGGGCCTGACGCCGCAGCGCCGGGTCGGGGTTGACGGCGACGGGATGCCCCACCAGGGAAAGCATCGGCATGTCGTTGCTTGAGTCGCTGTACGCGGTGCACAGCGACAGGTCAAGGCCTTCCATCTCGGCTAGCTCGCGGATCGCGTGCGCCTTGGCCGGGCCGTGCATGATGTCGCTGACCAGACGTCCGGTGTAAACGCCGTCGTGGATCTCGCCGACGGTGCCGATCGCGCCGGTGAAACCCAGCCGGCGGGCGATGATGTCGGCGAGCTCGACGGGCGTGGCCGTGACCAGCCAGACTCGCTGGCCGGCGGCCAGGTGCGCCTCGGCGAGCGCCTGGGTTCCCGACCAGATCTTGTCTTCGATGGTGTCGTCGAAGATCTCCTCGCCGAGCGTGACGAAGTCCTCGACGCGCCGCCCGGCCACGAACGACAGGGCGGATTCCTTGACGTGTTCGATGTGCCCGTGGTTCTCGCCGCCGAGGCGAAACCGGGCCTGCTTCCACGCGAAGCTCAACAGGTCCGAGCGGCTGAAGAAACGCCGGGCGACCAGGCCGCGGGCGAACCAATAGATGGAGGCGCCGTGCACGAGCGTGTTGTCGACGTCGAAGAACGCCGCGGCGCTCTTGTCGACTGGCTCTCCGTCCGCGACGATCGCGGTCTCCATCTGGTCGTGTTCCACGCCAAAGAGCCTATCCCCGCGGGCAACCGAAAACGAACACCGAAATGGGATGTTCGCGACGTGTTGTCGAACCTGAAATGAAGGCGCGTGCGAATACGCGACGAGGCGCGGTGTGTTCCTCCGTGCCAGGCACACCGCGCCTCGTTCGTCTGTTACGTCGTTGTGCGTTCGTCAGCCCTTGCCAAGCAGATCCGACAATGCTTCGCCGAGTTCGCTGAGCAAGCCGTCTTCCTTATTTCCGGAGTCGTCCTGGCCGGAGTCGTCGCCCCCGGACGGGAGCTCGTCTGCCGGGTCGGGGCTGTTCTGGTCGTCCGGCTTCGGAGACTTGGAAGCCGAGTCGGACGGGTTGGAGTCCTCGTCGCCGCGCTCGTCGCGCGAGGCCTTCGGCGAGTCCTCCGGCACCGGGTCGACGAACTTGCCGTCGGTGCCCGGAAGCGCGGTGCACGTGCCCGGAAGCGGACCGAATTCGTCGGTTTCGACGTCGACGGAGTCGGCCGCGCACAGCAGGGAGTCCCGCAGCGAGTCGGAGCGCTCGGTCGCCGAATCCAGCAGCGACATCGACTCCGAGGCCGCGGACCACGACTCGCCGGCGAGCGAGTCCATCAGCTCGGAGAGCTCCTCGCTCTGCTCGGCGGCGAAGCCGTCGATCGTGTCCAGGACGACTGCGTCTTGCCGGTCTACGGCGGCGGACGTCAGCGCGCGCACGCCCTGCAAGGTGTCGTCGTCCATGTCCGACAGGGCGTTCATGAGCGCGTCGGGGTCGTCGGCGACGTACTGGGCCTCGTCGAGCCGGTTGCGGGCGAATTCCAGGTGGAGCTGCCCGCGGTTGACTTCGGAGCCGGCAAGCGCCAGCTGGGCGCGTTCGGCCGACCGCTTGACGGGGTACAGGGTGTCGCCGGGCACAGCGTCGCCGCTGGCCGTGGACACGCCCGACAATCCGAGCACGCCGGCCGCGAGCGCCGCGGCCACCGTGAGCCTGCGCCGCCCGAACAGCGGCTTGCGCTCGCGAACTTCCTCGACCTTTTCGGCGGGCTTGTCGCCGGCGGTGACGCCGATGCCCTGCACGGACGCCACGGCCATGAGCCGTTGCCGCAGGGCCGCTTGGAACTGCGGATCCGGCCCCGTGGTCTCTTCGGGCGGGGCCGATTGACGCAGGGCGTGCCCCACGTCGGCGAGCGTCGTCAACTCGTCGTCGTGGACGCTGCGTTTATGACTACGCCGACCGCCCTCGGCCGCGTCGAGCAGTTCGGCGAAGCGTTCTGCCCGGCGTTTCTCGATCGGGTTGCCGATCATGTCGTGCACCCCCTCTCGTCATGCGGTGCCGACCGTTGCACCCCTTCCAACGGTTCGCACCGGCGAGAGGTTACGGCCTGTTCGAAAGACGTGGTCTCATTCACCGATGCCGATACGTACAGTGTTCGAATACTCACCGGCCGGCGTGGAAAATCCGGCACGGCGCCCCCTCGCGTCGTCACCGACTGAATCCCTCCGGCAGCAGCCGGGCCAGCGTGCGCACCGCCCGGTATTGCAGCGCCTTGATCGCTCCCTCGTTTTTGCCCATCGACCGAGCCGTCTCCGCCACGGAGAACCCCTGCAGGAAACGCAACATGATGCATTCCTGCTGATCGGGGTTGAGCTCCTGCACCGCCTCCAGCAGCGTGACGTTGGTGAGCTTTTCGCAGATCAGCGACTCGGGGTCGCCCTCGGGCGAGCCTTCGGCGCGGTCGACGTCGAGCACCTCGGCGGTGGACATCTCCAGGCGGTAGCGCCCGGACTTGAAGTGGTCGGCCACCAGGTTGCGGGCGATCGTCACCAGCCAGGCGCCGAAGTCGCGGCCCTGCCAGGTGAAGCTTGTGATGCGTCGCAGCGCGCGCAGGAAGGTCTCGGAGGCGAGGTCCTCGGCGAGAGCGCGGTTGCCGACGCGGAAGTAGATGTAGCGGAAGACGATCTCGTTGTAGCGGTCGTAGATCTGGCCGAACGCCTCGACGTCGCCGTTTTGCGCTCTTTCGACCAGCAGCCGCACCTCTTGGCTGCCGGCCTCGGCCGAGTCCGGATCCGACGGCGACCGGCGTGACCCCTTTCCGGCTGTCGCCGTCGAACCGGCGGCGGCGCCGACGCGTCTTGCCGTCGACCGCGCGGTGTCGGCGGCGGCCGGACGCAGATCGACGGCGAGCACGCGCCGGAGGTCGCGCAGACCGCCGAGCAACATGTCTAGGGCGGCGCGCGGTTGCGGCGCGACGACGTCTGCGGTGACCACCGGTGCAATGCCGGGCACTATAGGCCTCCTCGGGTGAGGGGTTGTCGGTTCCCAAGGTCTGAGGCGAACCGACCGGGATGATGATAGGGCCAATCACGCCTAATCGTGCGGACTTGATTACTCACACACCGAGATTGTTTCTCAAATTGGAGACGGCGCAAACGGACCAGTTGTGCGACGTGAGACGCACAGTCACTCGAAAGAGTGCGTACTGATTGTGCGAACCATCTGCATTTCCGGATTTTGAGGACGCCCGCCAGCCCGCTCACCTGCGACAAAAGTTAGGTTCGCCCGTACGTTCGCCCGTGCGCGGGTTTATCGAGAAAGATGAAGACATGGCTCGTCTGAAGCTGTTGACCACGCGGCGATGTCACCTTTGCGCCAACGCGCGCACGGCTCTTGCGCGTGTCGCGCGACGCGCCGGCGTCGACTGGGAAGAGGTGGACGTCGCCGAGGACGCCTTCTTGCGGCGCGAGTACGGCGACCGGCTCCCGGTGGTGCTGCTCGACGGCGTCGAGCACGGCTACTGGGACGTCGACGAGGCCAGACTGCTGCGGGACTTGGGCGTCGACGCGTAACCGGCGTCTGCGCCCCCGGCGACGAACGGCCCCGCGTCGCAACGGCCGCATAGACTCCCGGCATGCCGAAACACTTGATCTGGGACTGGAACGGCACGCTCTTCGACGACTTCCACGCCGTCGTCGCCGCGTCGAACGCCGCCTTCGCATACGCCGGCGGGCCGGCCATCGACGCGCAGACGCACCGGGAACGGTTTCGGCGTCCGATCAAGGAGTTCTACAGCGAGATCGTCGGCCGCGTCCTCGAAGCCGCCGAGTTCGTCGAGCTCGACCGGGTGTTCCATGAGCACTACGACTCGCAGATCGCCACGTGCGACGTGACCGCGGACGCCCGCGCCGCCATGGACGGCTGGCCCGGCACGCAGTCGCTGCTTTCCATGTGGTTTCACGACGACTTGGTCCCGCTGGTCGACAGGCACGGCCTGACCGAGCGCTTCACCCGCGTCGACGGACTGCGCGAGGCCCTCGGCGGAGACGGCAAACACCCGCATCTGATGACTCACCTGGAGGCCGTCGGCGTCGAAGCCGCCGATGCGGTGCTCATCGGCGACTCGGTCGACGACGCCCGCGCCGCGGCCGCCGCCGGCGCCGCGTGCGTCTTGTACACCGGCGGTTTCACCTCGCCCCAGCAGCTGCGGGCGACGGGCTTGCCGGTGGTCGACACGCTGAAAGCGGCGGTCGCGACGGCTCTGCGAGCGTGAAATCTACTACAAAATGTCGAAGGTTCAGGTTCGTACGTGCGGCTCAAGGGATGTTTTCGCTGCCCACAGCCGCCGCACTCGATTTGTGAAGAGTTTCTCAAACGCCTAAGCTGTAGTGACGCCGGCGGCTCTTCGGCCGCCGCGTTCGTCGAGGGGGCGCGTCGGTCGCGCTCCCCAGTTCGTTCTTCGGAGGCACGTTGACGACATCCTCGGGCGTTCGCCCCGACGGCGACGGCGGCCTTCGCGAGCTCGCCGGCCGAGAAGCGTCCAACGGCGTGCGCGAAATTCCCGACGCCACGGTCTCTCGGCTGCCGGAGTACCTGCACGCGCTGCACTCCATGGACGAAAGCGGCGAGGACACCGTCTCGAGCGAATCGCTCGCCGCGGCGGCGGGCGTCAACTCGGCCAAACTCCGCAAGGACCTCTCTCATCTGGGCTCGTACGGAATCAGGGGCGTCGGCTACGACATCGCGCTGCTGACGACCCAGATCTCCGACGTGCTCGGCCTGCGGCGCCACCGCCGCGTGGCTCTGGTGGGCATCGGCCACCTCGGTCAGGCCCTCGCCGGATACGGCGGCTTCGGCACGCGCGGCTTCGAGATCGCGGCGCTGTTCGACGTGTCGCCCGAACGCGTCGGCACCGAGCTGTTCGGCCTGCCCGTGCGGCACCTCGACGACCTGACCGCCGTGGTGTCGGCCAGCGGAATCTCCATCGCGATGATCGCCACACCTCCGGCCGCCGCGCAGCGCGTCGCCGACTCGCTCGTTGAAGCTGGTGTGACGAGCATCCTCAACTTCGCACCCTGCGTGTTGAACGTTCCCGGCAACGTCGACGTTCGCAAGGTGGACCTCGCAGTGGAGCTGCAGATCTTGTCTTTTCACGAACATCGCAAAGCGCAAAGCGGCGCACGTCCCAAGGAGGCGGCATGAATCTGCTGACTGTGGGCGCGTCGCACCGCACCGCCCCGGTCGAGACGCTTGAGCGCCTCGCGCTCGGCGGGCGGCGCTCCGCCGACCTGACGCGACGGCTGCTTTCGGGGCGGTTCGTCGACGAAGCCGTGGTGCTTTCGACGTGCAACCGCGTCGAGGTGTACGCCGCGGTGTCGGCGTTCCACGGCGGGCTCGCCGAGATCGCCGCCGAACTGGCCGCCTCCGCCGGGATCGAAGTCGACGACATCTCCGGCCACCTCTACGTGCGGCACGAGGCCCAGGCGGTGCGACACGCCTTCTCCGTGGCCTCCGGCCTCGACTCGCTGGTGGCCGGCGAGACGCAGATCCTCGGTCAGCTGCGCGACGCGTACGAATCCGCCCGGGAGTCCGAGGCGGTCTCGCGACTGCTGCACGACCTGATGCAGCAGGCGCTGCGCGTCGGCAAGCGGGTGCACACCGAGGCCAACGTCGGCCAGGCGGCCCCGAACACGGTGGGCGCCGCGCTCGACCTGGGGTCCTCGCTCATGGAGCGCGACCTGGAGGGCCTCGACGCGCTCGTGGTGGGCGCCGGGGCGATGGGCGCGCTGACCGCGGCCACGCTGCGCCGCCGCGGAGTGCGCCGCTGCTTCATCGCCAACCGCGACGCCGAGCGCGCGCACCTGGTGGCCGCGACACACGATGCCGAGGTCGTCGCCTTCGACGACATCTCCAGCGCCGCCGCCGACGTCGACGTGATCGTCTCGGCCACCGGCTCCCCGGCCCCGGTCATCGACGCCAAGACCCTGTCCGGCCGCCGCGAGCGGCTGCTGGTGTGCGACCTGGCGGTGCCTCGAGACGTCGCCGAGGACGTCGCCGCGCTCGCCGGCGTGTCTGTGGTCGACATCACGCGGCTGGCGCGGTCGGGCCAGGCGAACCCGGGCGCGCACTACCTCGAAGTCGCCGAGCGGATCCTCGCCGAGGAGACCGAGGCGTTCCTGAACGTGGCGCGATCGGCGCAGGTCACCCCGACGGTGGCCGCGCTGCGCGCCCGCGCCGACGAGGTCGTCGACACCGAACTTTCGCGGCTGCGCCGCCGCGCGCCCTCGCTTTCCGAGGACGAGCGCGCCGAGGTCGCGCACACCGTGCACCGCGTGGTGCGGCAGCTGCTGCACCAGCCGACGGTGCGGATCCGGCAGCTCGCCGGCGAGCCCGGAGGCGAGAGCTACGCCGCCGCGCTGCGCGAGCTTTTCGCGCTGGATCCCGAGGACCTGTCGGCGACCGAGGACGGCCTCGCCGCCGAGGCTTTGCGCGTCGCGCCGCCGGACCCCCCGGGGCAGGGAGTGGACACATTAGATCTCAAAGTGACATTTCCCGTGGATTTGGGTACCCTCGCCATCAGTGGTGCGGAATATCAGGGGACCGATGAAGGCCAAGGCCTTAACTGACACGGGACTCATCGCCTGTGCCATTTGTTCAACATTCTCATGGAGCTGGAAAAGATAAATGACGAGTGTCCAAACCATTCCCGGACGCGTGCGATTCATCGGCGCCGGTCCCGGCGACCCCGGGCTGCTGACGAAGCGCGCGCTCGACGCGCTCGCCACGGCCGACCTGGTGGTCCACGACCGTGACCTGGCCGCGCCGCTGCTGGAGGCGGTGCAGGCGCACGCCAAGGAGCAGGCGGTGTTCACCGAGCCGGACGCGTCCCCCGGCGAACTGGTCAAAGACCTCGTCGCCGCCGCTCGCGAAGGCCGCCAGGTGGCTCGCCTGGTCGCCGGCGAGCCGTACCCGAACTCGCGGGTCGCCGATGAGATCTCCGAGGTGCTCAACACCGAGATTCAGGTGGAGGTGATCCCCGGAGTGGGCTACGCCACCGCCGTTTCCGCCTACGCCGGGATGCCGCCGAACAACATGCGCACCCTGATCGAGGTCGACGAACCCATGTCGCTCGACCCGACCCGGCTGGCCGGCGCGGTCGCGGGCGGGACCCTGACGCTGGTCAGCGACGTGTCAAAGCTTTCCGAGCTGCGCGACGTGCTGCTCAGCGGCGGGCTCGACCCGGCGTGCCCCGTCGCCGTCACCGGCGACGTCACGGGAGAGACGCAGTTCACAAGCTCGTCCACGGTCGACACTTTCGTCGAGGCGGCGCTCGGCTACGCCGGACGCGTGGTGCTCACGATCGGGGCCGGTTCCGACGACCGCGCCCGGCTCGGGTGGTGGGAGAACCGTCCGCTTTACGGCTGGAAGGTGCTGATCCCGCGCACCAAGGAGCAGGCAGGCGAGATGAGCGACAAGCTGCGCTCCTACGGCGCGATCCCGTGCGAGGTGCCGACTATCGCGGTGGAGCCGCCGCGCACGCCCGCGCAGATGGAGCGCGCGATCAAGGGCCTCGTGGACGGCAGGTACGCCTGGATCGTCTTCACCTCGGCCAACGCCGTCAAGGCGATCTGGGAGAAGTTCGAAGAGCACGGCCTCGACGCCCGCGCCTTCGGCGGCATCAAGATCGCCTGCGTCGGCGACGCCACCGCGGCCAAGGTCCGCTCCTTCGGCATCGAGCCCAACCTGGTGCCCTCCGGCGACCAGTCCGGCGACGGCCTGCTCGCGGAGTTCCCGCCGCACGACACCGTGCTCGACCCGGTAAGCCGGGTCCTGCTGCCGCGCGCCGACATCGCCACCGAGTCGCTGTCGGCGGGGCTGCAGGAGCAGGGCTGGGAAGTCGACGACGTGACCGCGTACCGGACGGTGCGGGCCTCCCCGCCGCCGGCCGAGATCCGCGACGCCATCAAGTCCGGCGGCTTCGACGCGGTGCTTTTCACCTCGTCGTCGACGGTGCGGAACCTGGTGGGCATCGCCGGCAAGCCGCACGCGCGCACGGTCGTGGCCGTCATCGGACCGCACACAGCCGAGACCGCCACCGAGTTCGGACTGCGCGTGGACGCGCGCCCCGAGCACGCCAGCGTTCCGTCGCTTGTGGAGGCGCTGGCCGGCTACGCCGTCGACCTGAAGAAACGCATGTCCGAAGCCCCCGTGAAGCAGCGACGGGGCGCCAAGGTGCAGGGGCCGACCGCGCTACGGTTTAGAGCGTGACCTATCAGCACCGGCCGGCGGAATTCCCCGGCGTGCGACCCCGCCGGCTTCGCACCAACCACGCAATCCGACGCCTGGTCAGCGAGACCAGGGTGCATCCGGCGGACCTGATCTTGCCGATGTTCGTCCGGGAAGGCGCCGAGGCGCCGCGACCGGTGAACTCCATGCCGGGGGTGGTGCAGCACACCCGCGAATCGCTTCGCAAGGCCGTGGTGTCGGCCGCGCACTCCGGCGTCGGCGGCGTGATGCTGTTCGGCGTGCCCGAAGAGCGCGATGCCGACGGCGCCGGGGCCGTCGACCCCGACGGGATCTTGAACCACGCGATCGCCGACGTCGTCGGCGAGGTCGGCGACGCCCTCGTGGTCATCTCCGACCTGTGTCTCGACGAGTTCACCGACCACGGCCACTGCGGCGTGCTCGCCGCCGACGGCTCCGTCGACAACGACGCCACGCTGGAGCGCTACGCCGACATGGCGCTCGTCCAGGCGGAAGCCGGCGCGCACATGCTCGGCGCGTCCGGGATGATGGACGGCCAGATCGGACACGTCCGGGCCGCCCTCGACAAGCGCGGCCACATCAACACCGCGCTGCTGGCCTACGCCGCCAAGTACGCGTCGGCCTGCTACGGGCCGTTCCGCGAGGCGGTGGAGTCGACGCTCAAGGGCGACAGGCGCACCTACCAGCAGGATCCGGCCAACGGCCGCGAGGCGCTGCGCGAGGCGTCCCTCGACGTCGCCGAAGGCGCGGACGTGGTCATGGTCAAGCCGGCGCTGCCGTACCTGGACGTGGTCTCGCACGTCGCCGCGCACGTGGACGTGCCGGTGGCGGCCTACCAGGTGTCGGGCGAATACGCCATGGTCGAGGCGGCCGCGGCCAACGGCTGGATCGACCGCGAGGCCATGATGCTGGAGACGGTGACGTCGATCCGTCGCGCCGGGGCGCAGATGATCTGCACCTACTGGGCCGAAGAACTGGCGCGACTGCTGCGCGACCGTCACTAGTTCGCGTGCGGCCGAGCCGAACTCCGGCGTGCCCGCCGATTCAGTCGTAGGGCGAGAGGCCGTCGACGAGCGAGACCACGCTGCGGCAGAACTTCTCCAGTTCCTCAGGCCCCACGCCTCGCTGCAGCATGATCGCCTTCGTCATCAGCTTCATCGTCGCCGTCAGCGTGTCCAGTTCGAAGCCGCCCAACTGTTCGGGACGGCCGTGTGCGGCGTCGGCGACGGCTTCGACCGCCGCCGCGTCGAGCGCCTCGGCGTGGTCGAGGTCGAGCCCGCGCACCTCGTCGACGAACTCGGCGACCTTCTCCGAGTCGACCTTGCCCGGAAACCGCATCCCGGCGGTCGCGGTGGCCGCCGCGGTGAGGATCGCGAACACTCGTCCCGGATCCAGACGCGCGAGTTTCTCGGGCGGAACCTCGTCGATGACGCCGACGACCCCGCGGATCACGTTCAGCTCTTCGTCGTTCAACGTCTGCCTCACCCGGATCGACACGCGCAGACCGTCACGCTACACAACCGGACGGGCGGGTCAGCCGTCGCCGAGGGGGGTGGCTTCCGAGATCAAGTCGACGATGTCGGTGAACACCTCGTTGGGGTGCTCGCCGCATTCGCCGCTGCGCAACTCGAGCGCGTCGCCGCCGTCGGCGGGAGTCACCGTCAGCGTGTAGACGAACATGTCGGCGCACGTGTTGTCGTCGGGTTTGGCGGTCTGTGACAGGTCCGGGTCGGCGAGCAGCTCGGCCAGCTCGCCGAGGACGGCGTCGTCGAGCGCGTCGCCGGAGTCGGAGTTCACGTCCGCCCCGGACTGCTCCTCGGTGTAGGTCCAGGCGCCGTCGGCGTCGATTTCCACGGTATAGACGACTCCGGCGAACCCGCCGCTCTTGACGAGAGTGATCGACGCGCCGAGCGTGCCGTCGGCCGGCGCGTCGCCGTCCTCGCCCGGCTCGGGGGGAGAAGCGCTCGTCTCGCCCGGCGACGGCGTCTCCGAATCGGGGACGGCTCCGGCGTCGCCCCCGCACGCCGCCGACGCGAACCCCGTGAACACGACGGCGGTCAGCGCAATCGTTCCCATGAATCGCATAGTCGTCAGACGCACAATCCCCACCTTAAGGTTCCCGTCGCGTGGAGTGGCCCAGTTTGCGGTCGTCCGCCCGAGTGAAAGGCGGGACGTCGCCCGCGTGGCACTATTCGCACATGCTGGATGAGCTGCGCGAGATCCTCGGCGCTTCGGGCGTGGTCACCGACCCCGACGTCCTGGCCGCGCACTCTCGCGACGCGGCGGACATGTGCGTCGCGGGAACGCCGGTCGCGCTGACGCGTCCCGCCGACGTCGCGCAGGTGCAGGCCGTTGTTCGCGCCGCCGCCCGGCACGGCGTGCCGATCGTGCCGCAGGGCGCCCGCACCGGCCTCGCCGGCGCCGCCAACGCCGTGGACGGCTGCATTCTGCTGTCGACGGCGGCGATGAACTCGATCCTCGAGGTCGACCCCGTGAATCGACTCGCCGTCGTCCAGCCGGGCGTGGTCAACGCCGACGTCTCCAAGGCGGCCGTCGTGCACGGCCTGCGCTACGCACCCGACCCCGGCTCGTTCGAGTCGTCCACGATCGGCGGCAACGTGGCCACCAACGCCGGCGGCATGTGCTGCGTGAAGTACGGCGTGACCACGGAGTACGTGCTCGGGCTCACCGTGGTCCTCGCCGACGGCGAGGTGCTGCACTGCGGCCGGCGCACCGCGAAGGGCGTCGCCGGTTACGAC
>JBOGDN010000610.1:0-5088 GCA_050742995.1 Stackebrandtia sp.
GGCGTCAACAGCGCCATGCCCATGGCGGTGGCGCGTCGCCGCTGCCCCCAGGCGGCGTTCCTTCATCCCGACGGCCGCGAGTACTCCCGGGTCTCCAAAGCGGTGATGGCCATCTTCGCCGAGTACACGCCGCTGGTCGAGGCGCTGTCGGTCGACGAGGCGTTCCTCGATGTCAGCGGCGCCCGCGCGCTGTTCGGCCCGCCCGCGGCCGTGGCCGCCGCGATTCGCCGGCGGGTGGCCGACGCACACGGGATCACCTGCACCGTCGGCATCGCGCCGAACAAGTTCGTCGCCAAACTGGCGTCCACACAGGCCAAACCCGACGGGCTGGCCGTCGTGCCCGCCGACAAGGTGCTCGACTTCCTGCACCCGCTGCCGATTTCGGTGCTGTGGGGCGTCGGCGACAAGACCGCCGCGGTGCTCGGCCGCCTCGGCATGCGCACCGTCGCCGACGTGGCCCGCGCCGGCCGCCGGCGCCTGGAGGCGTCGGTCGGCAAGGCTTCCGCCGCCCACCTGGACGCGCTGGCCAACGGCCGCGACGCCCGCGCCGTCGAGTCCACCCGCGTCGACAAGTCGATCGGCGCCGAGGTCACCTTCGACGCCGACGTCGACGACCGCGAGGAGCTGTTGCGGACCACGCTGCGGCTGTCGCAGAAGGTCGCCGCGCGGGCCCGCAAGGCCGGAGTGGCCGGGCGGACGGTGAGCGTCAAGATCCGCTACGCCGACTTCGCCACCGTGACCCGCGCCAAGACGCTGCTCGAGCCGATCGACGTGGCGCAGGAGCTGTACACCGTGGCCGCGGAGCTGATCAAGGCCAACGTTTCCGGGCCGGTGCGGCTCATCGGCGTACGTCTTGAGGGCCTTGGCGCGGCCGGCGACGGCGCCTGGCAGCCCACGCTCGGCGCCCCTGAGCGCGGGTGGCGCGAAATCGAGCGGACGGTAGACGGATTGAGCGCGCGCTACGGTAGTTCCGTGGTACGTCCGGCCAGTCTGCTTGACCCGAACGGCCAGGCATCCCGGCATGCGGCGGGCGTCCCGCAATCAGGTGAAACCAGCGAGTAAATTCGTTGCTCAACCGGGTGTCGCCGCAGTGCGGAGCGCCGTAG
The DNA here is from genome assembly GCA_050742995.1 of Stackebrandtia sp. Classification (GTDB taxonomy): domain Bacteria; phylum Actinomycetota; class Actinomycetes; order Mycobacteriales; family Micromonosporaceae; genus Stackebrandtia. Next base: position 1,107 of record JBOGDN010000610.1, read on the forward strand.
ACTTGAAGCAGACGACCCCGGTTGTAAGTCACCACAGCCGCTAGCACCGCAGGAGGAGTGCCGTGCCGCTCTCCGAGCATGAACAAAGAGTGTTCGACGAGATTGAACGGTCGCTCGCCGACGACCCCAAGTTCGCTTCGGCGGTGCGATCGCAGGATCCCCGACACCGCGGAAAACGCCGCATCGTGGCCGGCGCGTTCATCTCGCTGGTGGGTTTGGTCGTGATGGTGATGGGCGTGATGAACGCCTGGTGGCTTGGCGCCGTCGGCGCGGTGGTGACTTTCGCCGGCATGGTGTTCGCCCTGCAGACGCAGCGCAAGTCCGCCTCAGGCGAGCTGTCCGCGGTAGACGGCAAGGCCCGCCGCAAGACGGGCAAGTCGCGTCGCGCCTCCTCCGGAGGAGGCGGCTCGCTCGGCGACCGCCTCGAGGAGAGATGGCGCCGCCGCCGCGGCAACGGCTGGCAATAGCCGACGCCGTTTACCAGTACGGCAGGCAGGCCAGGTCGGCCTCGGTCGCCAGATCTTCTACGGTCGAGTCGCCGTCGCCCGCGGCGACCGCGTCGAGGAATTCCTTTACGGCGTCTAGACAGACCTGCAGTCCCTCGGCGTCGTCGGCCGTGGCTTCGGCCGCTTCCAGATCGTCCTCCAACGCGGTGATCCGCTCGGCTTGGTCGTCGACGTCGGTGTTAAGCCCGTCGATTTCCTCGTTCTTTTCGTCGACGGTGGAGTTGAGCGAGGCGACCTCCTCGTCCATCTCGCCGCTCTTGGAGACGAACAGGAATACGAAGACCCCCGTCGTCACCAGCAGCAGAGCCGACACAACGGCGAGGACGGGCACGGCCGGACTTTTCTTCGGGCCCGGCGGCGGGAGCACGGCCGGGGCGGCCAGCGTCGGGCCGCCCAGACCGGGCGGCGGGACGGGGAGATCGGGCGGACTGCCGGGCGCCCAGGGCGGTCCTGAGGTCGCCGGGGGAGACGAGCTGGGGTCCGCGCCGGGCGGCGGCGCGGCATACGGGTTCGTCTGCGGCGAGTCGTTGAAGTTTTCCGGCGACGGCTCGCCGGGCGCCGGCTGGCCGGGTCCGTAGTGGTGCATTCGCACTCCGTATCTCGTTGCTGTCAAGAGGGCTTGTCGGTCACGCCGCGAAGTCGTCGCCGGATTTCACGCATCACCACGGTTTGTCCCCGAACGGGAGATCGTCGAGGGGATTTCTCCACGGAATGTCGTTGAGCACTTCGGCGGCGCCCTTGAGACCGTCGCGGACCTCGACGAGGTCGACGTTGACGCTCGGGCCACCGAATTCCATAAAGGGCAAGCTGACCTTGGGCGGCCATCGGTCGAGGCTGATGCCGGGGTAGGGGTTGTCGTTCAGCCCCACGCCGCCGGTGTTGAAGCCGAACGGCCCCATCTCGTGGCTCGGGCCCTCGATCCCGATGCTGTGTTCGCTCTCGCCCAGATTGAGGCTGAGATTGCCTTCTTTGTCCATGTTCAGGCCGGGGTGGAAGGTGTCCTTGAGGAAGTCGGGGACGACGCTGTCGTCGTCGCTGTCGAGCGCGGCCGCGGCCTCCTGATCGGCTTCGTCGGCCATGGCGAGGGCTTCATCGATGACGTCGCGGGCCTGCTGGGCGAGTACCGCGTTGTGTTCGGCGAGGTTGACGGAGTCCACCGCCGGCGTCGTCACCGTGCCGTCGCCGTGAATCGTGATTCCGGTTCCGGCGACCAGGTCGTGCGCGCCTTGAAGGTGCTCTTTGGCGGCTTCGAGGCCGTCGACGAGGTCCTCCATGACCGCCTGTCCGCGGCTGAAGGCGTCAGAGGCGTCGAACAGCGGCGGGGCCTGGCTGAGAATCAGACCGCCGGCCGCCGCGGCGTCGACGCCCGCCCACATCCCGGCCGGGATCGCCGCGGCCGCCTGCAACGCCGAGGCGCGTCCCGACAAGGTCGACGACAGACTCCCGGCCGTCTCGGCCGCCGTCGACAGCTTGGACATGTCCATGTCGATCAGCTGGGCATACGTGATCACGATGGTCCGCTCCTCACACATTCGTCGGCGGGGAGCGCCAACAGTGCCAACGGGCGCTTACCAATCGCTTTCCATCGGCGACCGGGGATCAGGGCCGTGTGGCCGTGAAAACCACGTCCGGGTCGCCTCGGGGCACGGGCACCTCATGTTCGGCGACGTCGACGAAGTGGCGCCGCAGCCGCGCCGCGAACGCCGTGTCGGCCGCGGCGCTCCACACCGACAAGACTCCGCCGCTGCGCAGCCGGGAGGCCACCAGTTCCAGCCCGGAGTCGCCGTAGAGCTCGGCGTTTTCCGGCACCACGGTCCAGCCGGGGCCGTTGTCGACGTCGAGACAGATCGCGTCGAACGTCCGCTGGTCGCGGCGCAGCCACCCCCGCAGGTCCGCGCACGCGATCTCCACGCGCGGGTCGTCGAGACCGCCGGAGAACCGTCTGAGCGGGCCGGCGTGCCAGTCCACGACCGGACGCAACATCTCCACGACCGTCACGGCGGACACATCGGCGCGAGAAAGCGCCTCGGCCAGAGAGAAACCGACGCCAAGGCCGCCGATGAGGATTTCCGCGCCGGCGCCCAGGCGTTCGCACGCGGCGGAAACCAGCAGGCGTTCGGACTCCCCGTTGCGGGTGTCCATGAGAAATACGCCGTTGCTGACGATCTCGTAGTCGTCGCCGACGCGGCGCAGCACCAGCTCGCCGTGAGGGCCGTCGGCGACTCGCGCCACGATCCGCGGCGCGGCGTCGGGGTCCGGCGGGTAGAACACGGTTCCTCAACCTAGCTTGCGCCACATCGCGGAGCCTTCCAGGTCGCCGGACGCGTCAGACTCAGGCGGCGCGGCCACGGCGCGGCAGCACACGGCCGAGGACGCGTCTGACGGCGAGCCGCGTCTTGATCACGCCGTTGCCGGTCGCGTCGACGGCGCGGGACAGGCCGCGACGCCACCAGCTCAAAAGCGAGATCGGGAACAGCCAGGCGCGCAGCCGCGCCAGGGGCGGACGTCCCGCCTCCAGGCCCACCTTGGCCACGCGATAGGCGTGGGCCAGCGTGAGACCCTCCGGCGGGCGCGGCGCGTAGCGCGCCTGCGCTTCGGCCGCGGCCAGGTGCCGCACTCCGGCGGCGGACACTCTGGACAGACCGGCCTCGGTGGCCAGCCGGTCGCCGAGCGCGCGCGGGGTGTCCGAGGGGTCGACGGTGTATCCCAAGTCGACGAGAGTGTCGTCGAGCTCCTTCCAGGCGGCGTGCACCGCCTTGTCGGTCTTGGCGTTCGAAATCGACAGGCGACGTCGTCGGCGCGTCGCGCGCGCGACCATGGGCGTCAGGAACGCCAGGGCGATCATCGCTCCGGCGGCGGCCCAGTACGGCCAGATCGTCGGCGGACTCGTGCCGTCCCGCACCACGACCGCGGTCTGCTGCTGCCCGCCCTCCTCCTCGCCGGTGCCGCCGCCGTCGTCGGAGTTGTCGTCGCCGTGCTCGTCGACGCCGGTCCCGTCGTCCCCGCCGCCTTCTCCTTCGTCGCCGCGGTTGGGGTCGGGCGCCCAGTCGTCTTCGACGGAGGTGCGCACGCCCTGCGACGGAGTCGGGTCGAACGGCACCCAGCCGATCTCGTCGAAGTAGACCTCCACCCAGGCGTGGAAGTTGAAGTTGGTCAGCCGATAGCCTTCGTTCGTGGACGAACCCCGCGTCAGGCCGATGGCCACGCGGGCGGGGATCTCGGCCTGACGCACCATCCATCCCATGGCCGCGGCGTACTGCTGGCAGTAGCCCTGCTTCTCGTGCAGGAAGTCGACGATGGCGCTGGAACTCCAACCGTCCTCAGTGCGCACCTGGTAGCTGAAGCCGTTGTCGCGCGAGAAGTAGTTGAAGATCGACAGCACCTTGTCGTACTGCGTCTCCTGGTCCGCCGTGAGCTCGTCGACGAGCGAGGCGACCTCGTCGTAGGACGGGGGGTCGGAGAAGGGCGCGACTGCC
>JBOGDN010000611.1:0-7846 GCA_050742995.1 Stackebrandtia sp.
GCGCGACGCCTTTCGACACAACGAGACTGCAGACCGGATAAAGGTATGAACAACAGCTCACATACCTCCGCCAAACCCCGTCCTCCCGGCACGCCCCGCCCGCCGGGCGCGGCCGTCCGCCCGCCGAAGCCGCCGGTGCTCACCGGCGCGCAGGCTCTCGTGCGGTCGCTTGAGGAGCTCGGCGTCGAGGTGGTGTTCGGGATTCCGGGGGGCGCGATCCTTCCGGCCTACGATCCGCTGCTCGACTCGCAGCAGGTGCGGCACGTCCTGGTCCGGCACGAGCAGGGCGCCGGCCACGCCGCCACCGGATACGCGCAGGCCACCGGCCGGGTGGGCGTGTGCATGGCCACCTCGGGGCCGGGCGCCACCAACCTCGTCACGCCGCTCGCCGACGCACACATGGACTCCGTCCCGGTCGTGGCGATCACCGGTCAGGTTCCCAGCCCGCTCATCGGCAGCGACGGGTTCCAGGAGGCCGACATCCACGGCGTGACCATGCCGGTCACCAAGCACGGCTACCTGGTCACCTCCGTCGACGACATACCCCGAGTGCTCGCCGAGGCGTTCCACCTGGCGCAGACCGGACGCCCCGGTCCGGTGCTCGTGGACGTCCCCAAGGACGTGCTCCAGGCCTCCGCGGAGTTCTCGTGGCCGCCAACGCTCGACCTGCCCGGATATCGTCCCACGACGACGCCGCACGGCAAGCAGGTCCGACAGGCCGCCAAGCTGCTTTCCGAGGCTCGCCGTCCGGTGCTGTACGTCGGCGGCGGCGTCCTGAAGGCGCGGGCCTGCGAGGAGCTGCGCACCCTGGCCGAGACCTGCGGCGCACCGGTGGTCACCACGTTGATGGCCCGCGGCGCCTTCCCCGACTCGCACCCGCAGCACGTGGGGATGCCGGGCATGCACGGCTCGGTCTCGGCGGTCATGGCGTTGCAGCGCGCGGACCTGATCGTGGCGCTGGGGGCGAGGTTCGACGACCGCGTCACCGGCAAGCTCGACGGCTTCGCGCCCGACGCCCAGGTGGTGCACGTCGACATCGACCCGGCCGAGATCGGCAAGAACCGGCGCGCGGACGTGCCGATCGTCGGCGACGCCAAGGCGGCGATCACGCAGCTGACCGACGCCTACGACGACGCCGCGCCGCGCTCGCGCATGGACGCCTGGTGGCGGGAACTCGACGACCTGCGCCGCCGCTATCCGCTCGGCTACGACCACCCGGACGACGGCACGCTGGCGCCCCAGCACGTCATCGAGCGCATCGACGCCGCCTGCGGCCCGGAGACGATCTACACCGCCGGCGTCGGCCAGCACCAGATGTGGGCCTCGCAGTTCATCTCCTACGAGCGCCCGTACAGCTTCCTGAACTCGGGAGGGCTCGGCACCATGGGCTACGCCGTCCCGGCCGCCATGGGCGCCAAGCTCGGCAAGCCGAACACCACGGTGTGGGCGATCGACGGCGACGGCTGCTTCCAGATGACCAACCAGGAGCTGGCCACCTGCGCGCTGGAAGGCATCCCGATCAAGGTGGCCGTGATCAACAACGGCAACCTGGGCATGGTCCGCCAGTGGCAGACGCTGTTCTACGGCAGCCGGTACTCCAGCACCAACCTCGGCACCCACGGACCGCGGGTTCCCGACTTCGTCAAGCTGGCCGAAGCCCTCGGCTGTGTCGGCTTGCGCTGCGACTCCGTCGACGAGGTCGACGGCGCGATCGACAAGGCCATGACGATCGAAGACCGCCCGGTGGTCGTCGACTTCATCGTCGGCCCTGACGCCATGGTGTGGCCGATGGTGCCCGCCGGTGTCGGCAACGACGAGATCCAGCACGCCAAGGGCATGCGCCCGGTCTTCGACGAGGATGAATGCTGATGAGCGAACGCACTCTTTCGGTGCTGGTGGAGAACAAGCCGGGAGTCCTGTCGCGCGTCACGGCGCTTTTCTCGCGGCGCGGCTTCAACATCGACTCGCTCGCCGTCGGCGAGACCGAGCACCCGGGCATATCGCGCATCACCATCGTCGTCGACGGCGCCGCCCAGCCGCTCGAGCAGGTCACCAAGCAGCTCAACAAGCTGATCAACGTGCTCAAGATCGTGGAGCTGGAGCCGGGATCGTCGGTGCAGCGGGAGCTGCTGCTGGTGAAGGTGCGCGTCGACGCGGCCACGCGGTCGCAGGTGACGGAGGCGGCCGGGCTGTTTCGCGCCAAGGTCGTCGACGTCACGTCCGACACCGTCACGATCGAGGCGACCGGCTCGGCTGACAAGATCGACGCGTTGTTGCAGCTGCTTGAGCCGTACGGTATCGCCGAGATGGCGCAGTCCGGAATGGTGGGACTGGCGCGCGGCGCGAAGTCTATGACGTCCACGGCACGCTACCGTGCTGGGTGAGAAGGAGATTTTGTTTTATGACCGCTGAGGTTTTCTACGACGACGACGCCGACCTCTCCGTCCTCGCCGACCGCAAGGTCGCGGTGATCGGCTACGGCAGCCAGGGACACGCGCACGCGCTCAGCCTGCGCGACTCCGGAATCGACGTGCGCGTCGGCCTGCAGGAGGGCTCGAAGTCCCGCGCGAAGGCCGAGGAGGAAGGACTGCGGGTCGTCTCCCCGGACCAGGCCGCGGCCGAAGCCGACGTCGTCATGCTGCTCGTGCCCGACACCGTGCAGGCGCGGGTGTACGCCGACTCGATCGCGCCGCACCTGAGCGCCGGCAAGACGCTGCTCTTCGGCCACGGCTTCAACATCCGCTACGGCCTGATCCAGCCGCCGGAGGGCGTGGACGTGGCCATGATCGCCCCGAAGGGCCCCGGCCACGTGGTGCGGCGCCAGTACGCCGAAGGCAAGGGCGTGCCGTGCCTGGTGGCCGTCGAGCAGGACGCCACCGGAAACGCGCAGGCGCTGGCGCTGGCTTACGCCAAGGGCATCGGCGGCACCAGGGCGGGCGTGCTGAAGACGACCTTCACTGAAGAAACCGAGACCGACCTGTTCGGCGAGCAGGCCGTGCTGTGCGGGGGAGTGGCCGAGCTGATCCGCGCCGGCTTCGACACCCTGACCGAGGCCGGCTACTCCAAGGAAGCCGCCTACTTCGAGGTGCTGCACGAGTTGAAGCTCATCGTGGACATGATCAACGAGGGCGGACTGTCCAACATGTGGTACTCGGTGTCGGACACGGCCGAGTACGGCGGAGTCACTCGCGGCCCCCGCCTGATCGACGGCAAAGTCCGCGCCGAGATGCGCCGGGTGCTCGGCGAGATCCAGGACGGCTCCTTCGCCAAGGAATGGGTGGCCGAAGCCGGCAGCCGCGCCAACTTCAACAAGCTGCGCGCCGCGCAGGAAGCCCACCCGATCGAAGAAGTCGGCGCCGGCCTGCGCGACATGATGCCCTGGGTCAAGCGCGAGATCACGGAGACGACGTAGCCGCCGAAGCGATCGGCGAAACGCGACGCCGAACCACGACGACCCCGGCGCCGCCCCGCGGCGCCGGGGTCGTTCGGCGAACACGGGGCTTCAAACAGAGTTCTCCCGCAAGTGCCGGAGGAGCACCCGGTGAGGGGCGCCTGAGCGCAAGCCGTATGCTCCCACTCTCGAGGTTCGACGCACCCCCCGAACCCAGCAAGGGCCTCCCCGCCCGTGTCAGTCGTTTTGACCGCGACGTCCGCCTGAAATAAGGCCCTGGCTAAGTTCGCGCCGCACCGATAGAGTGACCGCGAGTGCTTCCCCCGCGACAGCGAGTCGCCGTTAGGAGGTCACGATGGCCGACGGCAACGACGCGGAACGCGCTGCGGTTGTGGAGTTCTGGCGCAAGATCGAGCTGTTCAGTCCCCCGGACGTCCCCAGAGTCGATCCCCGAGAGCACGTGTACCGGGTCGAGCCCGGCGAGCCGCTGCCGTGGGAGGAAGGCCATCGGCTGCGCGACATCAAGCTGCCGCCGCGGCAGACGTGGCAGTATTCCGTCTATTGCGGAGTGTATGAACTAGAGCGAATGTATCGGGTCCTTGAGGACGCCTGCGGTCGGGATCGGAACAGCTATAACGAAAGAGCTCCCGGGCGCAGCGCCGTGGCCGCCTTTGTCGTCAACGCCGAAGGCCTGCCGCTGCTCGGATCGCAAGTTCTGTCCACTTGCGGCTGGGGCGTCGGACGCACGATCAAACTGGGGACTCGGCATCCTCAGTGGCTCGAAGGCTTCGACGACGCCGCGACCGTCTTCGGCAAACTGCTCACGGCGTTGGCCGCGCGAGAATACGCGCTTGACCGCGCGGTGCGCGCCGCCGCGCTCGCGCTGCCCGCGCGCAAGGAGTTTCGCGAGCTGCTCGAACCGGCGGCGCTGCTCGCCGAGTCGTCAGGCGGGGTCGCGGGCCTGGTGTCCGCACTCGACGAACTGTTCGCCGCGGCTCCGGGGGAGGACGGCGAGCCGGCGCCGAGCGCGATCCTTCCCGTCACCCGATCGGCGCTGCGCGTCTGCACGGCGGCCGCGGTGCGGATGTTGGGGCTGGAGTCGGTGCTGGCGCCGGAGCGGCTGGAGGTCCGGATCCAGTGCAAGCGGGTCAGCGTGCGACGCGCCGAAGACGCCGGCGGCCTCGACTTCCTCAACAGCTTCATCGCAGGCGACCTGAAGCGGATCGCCAAGCGGATCGCCGCCGGCGACTGCGCCGAGGCGACGCGAAGCTATCTCACCGAGCGAATCGCTGTGACGCGTCGCGTCGACGTGCGCGAGGATCTTGTCGCGGTGCAGGAGGCGACCGCGCCGGCGGCGATCGCCGCCGGGCGCTGGCCGGGCCGGTCGGACCGGCCGCTCGCGCTGAACCAGCAGCTCGCGGTCGACGAGGCGATGCGGAGGCTGGGACGCGCCGAAGGCGTCCTCACCGTCAACGGACCTCCGGGCACCGGCAAGACCACACTGCTGCGCGACCTGGTCGCCGCGGTGGTCACCGAGCGGGCGCGCGTGCTTTCCTCGCTTGCGAAGCCGGAGGACGCCTTCGTCGGCGAGTACAAGTGGAACGTCGGAAAGTACGTCCAGAAAGTGCCGAAGTGGACGCCGCGGCTGTGCGGGTTCGAGCTGGTGATGGCGGCGACCACGAACGGGGCGGTGGAGAACATCACCGCCGAGATCCCCGGCGCCGGGGCGATCGACGACGAGTGGCGCGAGCGGGTCGACTATTTCGGCGACATCGCCGACTCCGTCGTCAACGCCGACAAGCTCGACGACTACCAGCGCGACGGCGTCAAGCGCGGATGGCGCGAGGCGTGGGGGCTGATCGCGGCCAAACTCGGCAAGAGCGCCAACCGCGGCGAGTTCGCCAAAGCGTTCTGGTTTGGAGTCAAGGAGTCCAAGACGCGCGACGGCACGGTCGTCCCGGAGCTGCCGGGCATGATGAGGGTCCTCAAAGACTGGACTCGCTCGTCGCCGGAGCAGTCGTGGCGCGAAGCCGTCGACCGATTCCGGCAGGCGGAGAAACACGTGGAAAAGCTGCGCCGGGAACGCGGCGAGTGCGTCCGAATCGATCAGCACGTCGTGGAGACCGTACAGCGCCGCGAGCTGCTGCGGCGAAGCCACGCCGACCTCGAACAGCGCGTCGTCGGGCAGCAGCGGCGGCTGGGCGGCGGGCGGGAGCGGCGCGACCGCGCCCGCTGCGGCCTGCGAAGCGCCCAGGCGGCTCGGCTCGACCACAGGAAGCTGCGGCCGGGTTTCGTCGAGGCGCTGTTCACTGTGGGCGGCGCCGTGCGGGAATGGCGCGCGGCCGACCGCGAGCTGGCCGACGCCGTCGCCGCGGCGCACCTCGACGAGAAACAGTCCGAAGAGGCCGTCGCGTCGCTAGAGGCGGAGCTAACCTCGTCCTATCAGGATCTAGATTGGCTGAACGGGCGGCTGCGAGACGCCGACGACACGCTTGAGTACCTGCGCAGGGAGAAAGACCGGCTGCGCGAACGGCTTGGCGAGTCCTATCCCGACCAGCGGTACTGGACGGACAGATCCGTGCGCGAGCGGCGCGCGCCGTGGTCGGACCCGGAGTTCAACGCCGCCCGCACCTCGCTGTTTCTGGCCGCCCTCGCGCTGCACCGTGACTTCCTGCGCCACGCCGCGAGTCGCATGCTTCCCGGGCTGCGGGCCGCCGTGGGCGTGATGCAGGGCCTGAGGCCGCGCGGTCTGCCGGAGGAGGCGGTGCGCGCCGCCTGGCAGACGCAGTTCTTCGTCGTCCCCGTGGTTTCGACGACTTTCGCCTCGCTGCCGCGACTGTTCGACGGGCTCGGGCCCGGCGCCCTGGGATGGTTCATCGTGGACGAAGCCGGCCAGGCGACCCCGCAGGGCGCCGTCGGCGGGCTGTGGTGCAGCAGGCGGCTCGTGGCCGTGGGGGATCCGCTGCAGCTCGAGCCGGTGATCACGCTGCCGTTCACCGTGCAGGAGGCGCTGCGCGGACACGACGGCGTGGCGGAGAAGTGGACGCCGGAGCGCACGTCGGCGCAGCGTCTCGCCGACGAGGTGACCGAGCTCGGCGCCGAGCTGAAAGGTCCGGACGGCGGCGGTCTGTGGGTGGGCGTCCCGCTTTCGGTGCACCGCCGCTGCGACGACCCGATGTTCAGCCTCGTCAATGAGACCGTTTACGGCGGCGCCATGGTGCTCGGCGAGATGGAGCGGGATCCGCTGGTGTTCCCCGGCAACGGCCTGGCCGTCCCGAACAGCAAGTGGATTCACATCGCCGGCGAGCCTGACGGAAGCCACTGGATTCCCGCCGAGGGCGACGAGCTCGACGCGATGTTGAAGTACATGAAGGACAACGGGCAGGACATGACCGAGGTCTTCTTGCTCAGTCCGTTTCGGAGCGTGGCGAGCCGGCTGTATCGCCGCAGTCGGTCGTTCCCCGGCATGCGGGCCGGAACGGTGCACCGGGCGCAGGGAAGAGAAGCCGACATCGTCGTCTTTGTGCTGGGGGGAGACCCGGCCAAGCCCCGCGCTCGGGAGTGGGCCGCCGAGCGGCCGAACCTTTTCAACGTCGCCGTCAGCCGCGCCAAGCGCCGCCTGTACGTCATCGGCAACCGCGACCTGTGGCAGCGGCTGCCGTACTTCCAGTCCCTCGCCAACCGCCTGCCGGTGCTGGACCGCGCGACGACGAACTCGGCGCCGTAGCCGTGTGTCAGGGCGTGGCGGGCAGCTGACCGCGGACCGGGTTGTGCATCTGCTTGAAGATCACCGACGTCTGGAACCTGGCGACCTCGGGGCAGGTGGCCAGTCGGTCGGTCAGAAACGAGTGCAGCCGATCGGCGTTCTGCACCGCCACGTGCAGCGTGATGTCGTGGTCGCCGCTGACGACGAACAGCGAAAGCACCTCCTGCCAGCCGCCGACGACCTCCCGGAAACGTTCGTAACTCGGCCTGCTGTGCTGTCGCAGCTGCACCGCGACCAGCGCCTGGGTCTCCCGGTTGAGCGCGACCGGGTCGATGGAGGCGTGGTAGCCGCGGATCACGCCGCGTCGGGTGAGCGTGCGCACGCGTTCCAGGCACGTAGACGGGGCGACGCCGAGCTTTCGCGCGATTTCTCGGTTGGACTGCCGCGCATCTGTCTGCAGCAGGCGGATGATCTCCGAATCAAGTTCGTCCATGCCGCCGACCTTACATCGATATCGACCATTCGTTCGGCGCCAGGGCTATTTGTCGGAACACACGTCTAGCGTTACGCGGCATGACGTGCCAAACGATTGACCAATCACGCGGGGAGTCCGCCCATGCGGGTTCGGGGTCGCTCAGCACGGGCCGCGGCGTAGCCCTCTACGTCGGCGCCGTGCTCGGCCCCGGACTGCTGGCGCTGCCGCAGCTGGCGGCCGCCGCCGCCGGCCCGGCGTCCATCCTCGCCTGGGC
>JBOGDN010000612.1:0-4333 GCA_050742995.1 Stackebrandtia sp.
CTATTAGCCTGGCCGAGGCGGCGGCGCTGTCGGCGGCGGCGGTGAAACAGCCGGTCGCCGGAGCCGTGGCCGTGGACGACTACCTGCGATACCGCCGCATCGCCGAAGTCAAGGAGCTGTGAGATGCCACTGGTGGGTACCGGCGAGCTGATCGAGAACGCCTCCGGAGGAGTCGGCGCGTTCAACGTGATCACCGTCGAGCACGCCGAGGCCATCGTCGACGGCGCCACGCGTGCGGGCCGGCCGGTGATCCTGCAAATCAGCGAGAACGCCGTCAAGTTCCACCGCGACCAGCTGGCGCCGATCACGGCCGCCGCCGCGGCGATCGCGTCCGAAGCGGACATTCCCGCGGCGCTCCACCTCGACCACGTCGTCGACCGCGGGCTGTGGGAGATCGCGCCGCAGCTGGGTTTCGGCTCGGTCATGATCGACGCGTCCAAGCTGCCCTACGACGACAACGTCGCCGAGACCAGCCGCGCGGTGGAGTACCTCAACAGCCGCGGCCTGTGGGTGGAAAGCGAGCTGGGACAGGTCGGCGGCAAGGAGGGCGAGGAGCCGCTGTCGGCACACGCGCCGGGTGCGCGCACCAGCCCCGAAGCGGCCGCCGACTACGTGGCGGCGACGGGAGTGGACGCGCTGGCCGTGGCCGTGGGCTCGACGCACGCCATGACCTCTCGCGACGCCGTCCTCGATCACGACCTGATCGCCGCGATCGACGCCGCGGTGGGGGTCCCGCTGGTGCTGCACGGGTCCTCGGGCGTCCCCGACGCCGAGCTGGCCCGGGCGGTGCGCGGCGGAATGGTCAAGATCAACGTCGGCACCGCTTTGAACGTCGCCTACACCGGCGCGGTGCGCGAGTTCCTCGACGCGAACCCCGACGTCGTCGATCCCCGCAAGTACGTCGCGCGGGCCCGCGACGCCATGGCCGAAACAGCGGCCCATTTTCTCAACGTCCTCAAGTAGACACACACCCCCGAAAAGGAACGCACGTGACCGTGGCAGCTGAACACCGCCTCAATCCGAGCGAATCGCGCAAAGCGATCGTGGCGGGCTCGGTGGGAAATTTCATCGAGTGGTACGACTTCGCCGTTTACGGGTATATGGCCAAGGTCCTGGGCGAGGTTTTCTTTCCCAGCGAAGACCCGGTCGTCTCCCTGCTGAGCAGTTTCGGAGTCTTCGCGGTCGCCTTCTTCTTCCGGCCGCTCGGCGCGCTGCTGTTCGGCCTCATGGGCGACTCCGCGGGACGACGGCCCACGCTCGTGGTGATCCAGCTTTCGATGGCGGTGTCGACGACCGCCATCGGATTCCTGCCGTCCTACGAAGCGGCGAGCCTGTTCGCGCCGGTCCTGCTTGTGCTGTGTCGTGCGGTCCAGGGACTGTCCGCCGGCGGCGAGTACGGGGGCGCGGTGTCCCTGATGGTGGAATACGCGCCGCGGAGCAAGCGCGGATTCTATGGAAGCTGGCAGTCCTTCAGCGTCGGGCTCGGCCTGTTGGGCGGCGTCAGCATCGCGACGTTCCTGACCACTGTGCTCAGCGCGGACGCGATGCAGACCTGGGGCTGGCGCGTGCCGTTCCTGGTGGGCGCGCTGCTTGGTCCCATCGCCCTTTTCCTGCGACTGCGCGTGGAAGAGACGCCCGTCTTCAGGCAGCTGAAGAAGGAGCGCGAATCCCGGATCACCGGCAGCGCCGAGATACCGGCCGGACACATCGGAAAGATCTTCCACAGCATCGGCGCCATCCTCGGCTGGACCTGCGCGGGCTACGTCTTCCTCATCGTGATGCCGTCCTACCTGTCGGAAGTCCTCAAAATGCCCGACTCGCGGTCGCTGCTGGCGACGTTCGTGGCCAATGCGGCCTTCACGGCCTTCATTCCGGTGTTCGGGATGCTTTCCGACATATTCGGTCGACGCAACATCATGCTGATCGGCGCCGTCGGCATCTTCGCGGGTTCGTATCCGCTGTTCCTGGCGCTCAGCCTTCCGGGACTCCTGCCCAAGCTGTTCGCCCTGTTCGTCGCCGGAACGCTGGTGGCCGCCTTCGCCGGTCCCGGCCCCGCCATGATGTCGGAGCTGTTCGCCACCGAGCGGCGGTTCTCCGGACTGTCGTTGGGATACAGCCTCTCCACCGCCGCGTTCGGCGGCACGGCGCCGTTCATCGTGACGTGGCTGACCAACATTTCCGGCGACCCGCGCGCCGCGGCGTTCTACGTCATGGCCGGCGCAGCGGTGTCGGTCCTCGCCTTGTCGCGGCTACGTCGCGACGGCCACCTCGCCCCGCTGCGGTAGGGGCGGGTAGGGCGTGTTTGGGGGAACCCCGTTTCCTGCTGCGCGTCCACCGGGCGCGGCGGTCCTTGCGAAGCGCCGTCGTTCGAGTTTTTACTCGCGGCGTTGCCGGCACGTCTGCATACAACACCGGTATGCAGAAGCATCTCCGCCTTGCGACGCACTCGCCTGGAGACCGCTCGCCACGGAAGAGGATTCCCAAACACGCCCTAACCGGCGACGGAGACGACTCCGTTGGCGACCATCCAGCCGACGGCCTCGGCGACGGCCTCAAGGGAGGTGTGGCGGGGCTCGAACCCCAACAGCCGGCGCGCCTTGTCGATGCCGCAGTGCGGGCTGTGCGCGATGTGGTCGTAGGTGAGCTCGAAGTCCTCGGCGCTGACGGTGTCGCGCCACTGTTCCCACGGCAGGTACCGCAGCATGGGATCGCGGCCGAACCAGCCCGCCACGGCCTCGGCGTAGCCGCGCAAGGTGACCGCCGTGCCCGCCGTGGCGTGGAAGCTCTCGCCGATCGACGCCGCACGGTTGGCGACGGCGGCCATGAAGACTCGCGCGACGTCGTCGGCGTGGACGTGCTGCAGAGTCTCCATGCCGAGGTTCGGCAGCGTCAACGGAGCGCCGTCGGCCAGCTGCTGGAACACCGCCGGGTTGAGATTGCCCGCCGGGTTGATCGGCGTCCAGCCCGGCCCGGTGATGTGGCCCGGGTGAATCACGGTCGCCGGGAATCCCTCGCGGCATGCCTGAGTGCGCAGGTACTCCTCGACCGCGGCCTTGCGCTGGCCGTAGGCCCGCAGCGGCTTTCGCGGCAGGTCCTCCGTGGTGGGCAGGCGCGTGCTCGGACCGTGCACCCAGATCGTTCCGCAGTGGAGGAAATGCCGGACACGGCCGCGCAGCGCCTCGACGAGCTGGCTGGCGCTCGACGGGGCGAAGCAGATCATGTCGACGACGACGTCGGGTTCGAGGGCGGCGACGCGCTTGCCGAACTCGCCGGCCGCTTCTTCGGCGTCCCGGTCGGCCGCAATGGAAGTGACGCGACGCCACGCCCCGTCCAAGGCGAAGGGCTCTCGCTTGCCGCGGGAGATGACGGTGACGTCGTGACCGGCTTCGACGAGCCGGGGAACCAGGTAGGTGCCGACGCGACCGGTGCCTCCGATGACTGCAACACGCATACGGGCGACCTTAGCAACGTTGCATTTCAATGTCTTTTGTCACGAAAACCGAGTTTTCAAACAAACTCTCCGCAGTCGGAATAAAGCCGTATGTGTATGCGTCGAATATCCAAAGGAGGGAGCGCTTATGAACCTCTACAAGGAGATGGTCATTACCCGCTCTCGGTGGAACGCCCGCAAACCCCGTTCCACACAACACCGGCCCATCTCGTACTGGAAGGGCATTCGCGTCCATCACTCCGCGGGTCCGACGAGCCAGACGGTTCGACAGATCCAGGACTTTCACATGGACACCAACGGATGGCCCGACATCGGCTACAACTTCCTGGTTAGAAACGGTCGCGTCTACTACGGACGAGGCTGGACCACGCATCCCGCCCACGACGGGATCAACGAGACCCTGGGGATCTGCGTGGTCGGCAACTACATGTCGGGGCTTCCATCGACAGTGGATCTCGTCGCCCTGGCGTGGTTCATCAGGGAAGCCCGCCGTCGCACCGGCAAGAAGCTGTCCGTCACCGGACACCGTGACGCGTCCGGCTCCGCCACGGCCTGTCCCGGCGACAAGCTCTACCGGTGGGTCAAGGACAAAAAGTACGAAGGAGGAGACATGCCCGATCTGATCGCCAAGGCCGTGTGGAATCGCAAGTGGAATGACCCTGTCGACGAGATACAGCGCAGCTACTCGGCGATCCTGCGGTCGATCCGCAAGTCCACCGCCGTACTCGACGAGCAGGCGGCCTCCCTAGTCGCCAACCAGGCCGCCATCCTCGCCCGCATCGAGGGCAAGGACGACGGCGAAACCAAGGAGATCGTCCGGGCCGAGCTCGACCGGATGCGCGAGGCGAGCGCCGCCCAGTTCGCCGAGCACATGGCCGGAAC
>JBOGDN010000613.1:0-2558 GCA_050742995.1 Stackebrandtia sp.
GCCGCCGGCGGCCACGGGGATCAGCCGGGACAGGCCGAGCAGCGCCGCCACAGCGGCGGCGGCCGTCCACGCCATGCCGGTGCCGCGCAGCCGCGGGAAGCGGCGCATGAACCAAAACGGCAGGCACGCCAGTGCGACGACGCACGCGACCGCCGCCGAGATTCCGGGCCACAGCAGCGGGGAGTAGCCGGAGTCGTAGGCCAGTGAGAACTGCGTCCACCCCCATCCCGCCGCCTGCGCGCCGAGGGCGACGAACACGACGCCGCCGCCGGCGACGATCGCGTACGCCAGGGCGAGTCCCGCCCAGGGAGAGCGGGCCTGTGACGGCGGCGCGGCCGGAGGCGGAGGAGGAGGCGGATCCAGGACCGCGGCGGCCGTCGCCGCGGGCCCGGACGAGTCGAATACGTCCTGTCTGGCCTCGGATTCTGTGTCGAGGGGCTTTGAGGCCGACGAAGAGTCGCTGAGGTCGTCGGAGCTTGAAGAACGAAGACGCCGGTCACGCTGATCCACATACTCAGCCTAAGGCCCGGAGCCTGAAGATACGGTTGGCGACGTGAGAGCCGATCAAAGCATCTCCCGTTACCGGGCCGGCGCGCTGTCGCCGCAGCGTCGGCGTGAAGACGTGCGGCGGATGCGCAGCGAACATTTCGACGTGCTTGTCATCGGAGGCGGGGTGACCGGAACGGGGGCCGCCCTCGACGCGGCGAGCCGCGGCCTGAAGGTGGCGCTTGTGGAGGCCCGCGACTTCGCGGCCGGCACGTCGAGCCGCTCCAGCAAGCTGATACACGGCGGTCTGCGTTATCTGGAGCAGTTCGAGTTCGGCCTGGTTCACGAGGCGCTGACCGAGCGCGGCCTGCTGTGCGACCGGCTGGCGCCGCACCTGGTGCATCCGCTGGCTTTCCTGGCGCCGCTGTACGGCGGCCCGTGGCAGCGCGCCTATTACGGCGCCGGGTTGGCGCTGTACGACACGCTGGCCACCGCGCTGGGGCGCGGCAGGCGACTGCCGCTGCACAAGCATCTGTCCAAGCGCTCGGCGCGGCGGATGTTCCCGGGCCTGGCCGCCGAGGGGTTGACGGGCGCGGTGCGGTACTACGACGCGCAGACCGACGACGCCCGTTTCACGACTACGTTGGCGCGCACCGCCGCGTCCTACGGCGCCGCGATCGCCACGTCCGCGCGCGTGACGGGCCTGTGCCGCGACGCCCGCCAGGTGACCGGGGCGCGGGTGCGGGATCTGGAGTCCGGCGAGGAGTTCGATGTCTCGGCGACCACGGTGATCGCGGCTACCGGGGTGTGGAGCAACGACCTTTCGGGCATGCTCGGCAGCAAGGTGGGGCTGCGGGTGCGCGCCAGCAAGGGGATCCACCTGGTGGTGCGGCGCAGCGCGATCGCCGGGGAGACCGCGCTGATCCTGCGCACCTCCGCCAGCGTCCTGTTCGTCATCCCGTGGGGCGGGCATTGGATCATCGGCACCACCGACACCGACTGGACCCTGGACCGCGACCATCCCGCGGCCTCGGCCATCGACGTGGCGTACCTGCTTGAGCTGGCCAACGAGGTGCTGGAACGTCCGCTGTCGATCAAGGACGTGGAGGGCGTCTACGCCGGACTGCGCCCGCTGCTGTCGGGAGAGGACGAAGACACCTCGGCGCTTTCGCGCGAGCACGCGGTGGTGGAGCCCATGCTGGGGCTGCTGCTCGTGGCCGGCGGGAAGTTCACCACCTACCGGATCATGGCCCGCGACGCGGTCGACCGGGCGGCGCGTCGGCTGCACGGGGTGCCGGCGTCGCGCACCGCCGACATCCCGCTGCTCGGCGCCGACGGCTTCCGCGCGGCCTGGCGTTCCCGCGCAGAAATCGCCGAACGCGCCGGAATCTCCGAGGGCGTGGCGGAACACCTGCTCGACCGCTACGGCACGCTCGCCCGCGACGTCCTCGCGCTCGTCGCCGAAAGCCCCGAACTGGCCGCGCCGCTGGAAGGCGCGCCGGAGTACCTGGCCGCCGAGGTGGTCTACGCCGTGCGCGCCGAGGGCGCGCTGCACGCCGACGACGTGCTCACCCGCCGCACCCGCGTGTCGATCGAGACGGCGCACCGCGGCGAGAAGTCGGTGGAGCACGTGGTGCGGCTGATGGGCGACGAGCTCGGCTGGGACTCCGCGGCCCGGGACAACGAGGTGTCCCACTACCTGGCCAGGGTCGCCGCCGAGCGCGACTCGCAGCGCCAACCCGACGACGCCACCGCCGACGCCGCCCGACTCGGCGCCGAAGACGTGCGCGGCGGGCTGACCACGGCCGTCGACTAGACTCGCCTGCGGCCCGTACGCGGGCCCACGCCTCCGTAGCTCAGGGGATAGAGCACCGCTCTCCTAATTCGGTTCTGGGGCGGCAATGGTCGGCAACGAGCGGCAATAGCCGCTGGTCAACAGGCAATTCATGCTACGTATACGTAGCTTGTGGAAATGCTTGCGCTTCCGTTTTGCTCCCGATCCACTGTGGTCCTTGCCGTCCATCCCGTCTGCCGTCGGCCCACGCTTGCGCGATCAGGCGAAGGTTCTGGGG
>JBOGDN010000614.1:0-6367 GCA_050742995.1 Stackebrandtia sp.
CGTGTGCACGCCACGATCCTCGCGCCGCTGCTGGGAGAAGGCCAACACCGCCGCGCCTTCAGCCTGCATGTGGAGCCGCTGCCCCCGCGCGCCGCCGAACGCCAGGTCATGCGGGAACGCACGGCGCGAGACGTGGCGGTGCGGATGCGCCAGCGCACCGGTCAAGTCGTCCCCGAGCATGAGCGCGCCTCGCTGGCCCGCGCCGACGCCCAAGACGCCGAACGCGCCGCCGGACACGGGTTGGTCAAATTCACCGGCTACGTGACCGTCACCGTCACCGACCCCGACGAGCTGGACGACGCGTGCGCCGCGCTGGAAGCCGACGCCGCCACGGCGCGCATCGAACTGCGCAGGATGTGGTTCGCCCAAGACATCGGCTTCGCCTGCAGCGTCTTGCCGCTGGGCTTCGGCATCCCGAAAAGACGGTGGTGACGCGCCATGTCGAATACGAGTCTCGACCGGCCGCAGCCGCTGCGCCGCTCCGACTTCGCCGCGCTGCTGGGAACCGACGAGCGACTCCCGGTGCGGTACGAACCGGTCGACAAAACCGAGGCCGCCAAGACGAGGCTGCGGCCGTGCCCGCCGCGACGCGGATACGCGCGCCCGTATTGGGGACGCGCCCCCCTCGAACCCGACATCCCCGTCTTTAGAGGCAGCACCGGGCAGGTCCAAGGCCTCTACCCGTTCCTGTACGGGCAGGCGCTGCCGGCCGCCGGCGCCTACATCGGAGTCGACTGCCTGTCCGGCGGGGCGTTTTCATGCCACCCCATCGAATGGCTGCACGCCGGCGCCGTCAACAACCCCAACCTCCTCATCACCGGCATCCCCGGCGCCGGCAAAAGCGCCACCGTCAAGGCGCTGGCATTGCGATTGATGGCATACGGCGTCAAGACGTTCGTCCTCGGCGACCTGAAAAACGAATACGCGGCACTCGCCCGGGCCCTGGGCGTCGCGCCGGTCGAACTCGGCCCCGGCCTGCCCGGCAGGCTCAACCCCCTCGACGCCGGACCCCTCGGCCAGAACCTGCCCAGCGAGCCCGGCGAATTGGCGCAGCGGCTGGCCGAAATCCACCGCCGCCGCACCGGGCTGCTGTCCTCCCTGCTGGAGATGCGCCTGGGCCGCCCGTTGAGTCCCACCGAGGAGGCGGGGGTGTCCATGGCCATCCGGCATGCCGCCGGCGAATCCCAAGGCGACACCACATTGACCGATCCGACCATCCCGCAGGTGTGGGCGCTGCTGCGCGACCCCGCCCCCGACATGGTCGAGGCCCTGCGCGTCGACTCCAAAGAGACGCTGCGGGAGATGATCCGCCCGGTCGCCGACGCGCTCGGGAACATGATCACCGGATCTCTGTCCGGGCTGTTCGACGAGACGACCACGGTGCGGCCGGACTTCGACGCGCCGATCCAGACCGTCGACCTGTCGCGACTCGACAGCAGGGGAGACGAGACCGTGGCCATGATCTTGGCGTGCGTGTCCTCATGGGGGCAGGCCGCGGTCGACCAGGCCGACGGGCGGGTGCGGATGGTGGTGCGCGACGAGCTGTGGCGGGCGATGCGCATCCCCGCCATGGTGCGCAAACTCGACTCCGACCTGCGGCTGTCGCGCGCACAGGGCACCATCCAGATGCTGTGCACCCACCGCCTGGCCGACTTCGAGGCCGTGGGCGCGGCCGGAAGCGAAGAAGTCGCCATCGCCAAAGCCCTGATCGCCTCCTGCGACGTGCGGGTGTGCCTGGCCCAAGACACCGCGCCGCTGCGGATGACCCGCGAGGCCATCGGCCTGTCCGATGTCGAAGCCGCCCACATCGCCTCCTGGAGCGCCGAACAACGCGGACGCGCCTTGTGGAAGATCGGGCGCGCCGCCTCCTGCATCGTCCACACCGTCCTGTCGCCTATCGAGTCGCGTCTGTTTTGGACCAACGAGCGGATGGCGGTGTGATGAGATGTTCGGCTCCGATCACACGGTCGTGCACCGGCCGATCCTCGAATCCCCCGCCGAAGCAGCCGTCGCGCTCCTGCTGGGTGCCGCGGCCGCCGCGTTGGGCGGGCTGTGGCTCACCGGACAACTCGCCGGCCTCCTTTTCGGATTCGCATGGCCGGACGTCGGCCTCGGCGACGTCTTCTCCGTCGCCGCCCGGCTGCCCCGTCACCTCGACGACCCGCAGCGAGCCTGGCCCGTCCACACGCAGTCCGACCTGCCCGGACCGATCGGCTTCTACACCGCCGCCGCACTCGCCTTCGCCGCATCGACCGCCGCCGGGACCGGTCTGACGCGGCTGTGGACGCGGACCCGCCGCAGCCGAGGCTGGGCCTCGCGAGCCCAGCTGTCACGCAGCTTGACGCCCAAGGCCGCGATACGACGTGCGGCACACCTTCGCCCGGGCCTAGACGACAAGCCCGCCGCCGCCGACGTGTCGGTGGACCTGGGCCGCGCTGTGCACACCGGGCAGCGCCTGGCCGTGCCCATCGACTGCTCGGTGCTGCTGCTGGCCGCCCCCCGCGCCGGCAAAACCTCGCAGGTGATCATCCCGTGGCTGGCCGACTGGCCCGGCCCCGCCCTGGTCACCTCGGTACGCCGCGACGTCGCCGACAACACCTACCAAATTCGACAAAAACGCGGCCCGGCGGCCGTACTCGACCTGACCGACACCGCATGGCCCGACAGGCTCTCTTGGTCGCCGCTTTCAGGGTGCGAATCCTTCGACAAGGCGCGCGAGCGCGCAGACGTCATGGTCACCGTCGGAAAAACCGAGACCAGCGACTCCACCAACGCCGGATTCTTCGGCCTGACCTCCACCAACCTTCTGGCCGGCTGGCTGCACGCCGCGGCTATCAACGCACTGACCATGGAGGCGGTGCTGAAGTGGGCGCTGGACGAAACCGACAACGAGCCGGTGCGCCTGCTGCGCGACAACCCCGCCGCCGCCGAGTCCGTGGGCGCGTTGCTGGACAACATCTACGCCTCCCCGGCCGACACACGCTCCAACATGTGGACCACCGCCTTGACAGGTGTGGCGCCGCTGCTGTCCGAAAGCGCGCGGCGCACGTTCTGCCCGCCGCCCAGACGCGGATTCGACATTGAGAAGTTCCTGCGCGAATCCGGAACGATCTACCTCCACGTCTCCGAACACCAAGCCGCAGATTTGGCCCCGCTGATCTCGGCGTTCGTCGACGAAATCACCATCGTCGCCAAACGACTCGGCGACGCCGCCCCGTCGGGCCGCCTCGACCCGCCCCTGGGCATGATCCTCGACGAAGTCGCCAACGTCGCGCCCCTGCCGAACCTTCCCGCCTTGACCAGCTACGCGGCAGGCTCGGGAATCTTCGTCGTCGCCGTGCTGCAACATGTGGCCGGGGCGCGAGACCGGTGGGGACGCGAAGGCGCGGAGATGCTGTGGAGCTCAGCGACCTTGAAGATGGCGCTGGGCGGCTTGAGCGGCGACGAGCTGGACCGGTTCTCCGCACTGTCCGGCGACTACCGAGAACGCCTCACAAGTCCGCAATACGGCCGCCACGGCGCGCACATGTCCACACAGCTGCAAGACCGCAAAACCCTGCGACCTGAAGACATCCGCACACTGTCGACCCACCGTCGCGAGGCGCTGGTCGTCTACTCGGCCACCCCCGCCGTCAAGACCCGGCTGCGGCGCCACTACGAATCCGACCGACGCGCCGACTACGCCGCCTCCGCGGCACACATGCGCGACCTGACCGCCGCCGGAGACACGACCGCGCCGAAGCCGTGGCCTCCCCACGACATCGGAGGCGTGGCGTGGTGAATCGCAACCCATACCTCGGGGCGGCGCCGGCGGCGCGCATCACGCCCGGCGCGAAGATCACCGGCCTGCCCTCGCGCCGCCTGCGCCGCCGCAAACCCAAGACGGGAGAAACCACCGCGCGGCTGACCGAGTGGCACGCCATGACCCCCGCCGACCGCAAGAACGCGTGGCGCGATCTCGTCGACTGGGTCGCCTGGCTCCACGACCGCTACGAACTGTCCAAAGCAGAACAACTGCCCGCGTGCTGGCCCCAACACCCCGGCCTGGTTGAAGAACTGCAGGCGCTGAAGATCTGGCGCGACGAGATCTACACCCGCGACCCCGACGAAAGCGCCGCCTCCTCCGGTCAGGGCGCGGGCCAGGCCGCCAGATACTGGCACGCCGAACTGCGGCAAGTGCTCACCGCCGCCGCGCAGACCTACGCCTCCGGATGCCGATCGGGGCACCGCGGTGCCCAGCCCCTGTCAGCCGGACCGGCCAATGTGCTGCAGTCGTGGCGCGACGCCGACCCGCTTGTCGGCGTCGACCCCGCACTCGTCGTCCGCACCGGCGACCTCGACGAGACCGCCCCGGAGAAAACCGACGCCGTCATCGCCGGCGCCCTCATGCGCGGGACCGCCGCGCCGCTGGCCCGCACCGTCACCGACTACGTGCGCTACCTCGAATCCTGGTGGGCGCGAGGCGACGGCGGCTGGGTCAAAGTCGTCGACGCCGACTACGCCCGCGAACTCGACAAAGCCGCACAACGCCTGCGCGACTCCGACCAGGACGCCAGGCGCACCCGGCAACTCACCGACGGACTCTAGGCACGCCATAAGGGAGGAAAACCCATGTCCGCATTGAGCAACCAAGCCGAACAAGCCCTCGTCGGCGCGGTCCTGTCCGACGCGATTCCGCAATCAGTCAGGCATGTGTGGGCCGCAGACTTCGGGCACCCCGGATACCGGCAGGTCTACGCCGCCGTGCTCGACGTCCGTGAATCCCACCCGCAACTGTCCGGCCGGCCCCTGACAGAAGCCGTCTCCCACCGCGCCGCCGCACCCGGACTCGACGCCGACCGCCTCGACGAGCTGCGACTCGACGCTCCGCCGCCAGAACACGTCGGCGCGTACGCGCGCATGGTCCAAACAGAGGCCTTCCGGCGGCAAGTCGCCGACCACGCCGAACGCATCGCCGCCGCGGCCGCCAAAGGCGACGCCGGCCCCGACCTCAAGCGCTTCGCCGACGCGCTGTCCCGCCAAGTCAAGATCCACGCGGCGCAGTCGACCAGCCAACAGACTCAAACCGCTGAAGGCACGGACATGCCCGAGCCCGGCAGCCGCGCCGCACGCGAAGAAAACGTCCTCGCGGCGATCCTGCAGTACCCCGATCAAGCAGTCACACTGGCGCGGATGCTGCCATCCGAGTCCATGACGGACCCGCAACGCCGCGAGATCTACGAAACCTCGATCTCGCTGGCCGCCAACGGAGACCCCATCGACCCCACCATTGTCGCCTGGGAACTCGACCGCTCCCGATACGTCCACCGCCTGTCCACCGGAGACGACAAGCCGTCCACCGCCAGACAACCCGACGTCGTCTACCTCCACCGCCTCTCCGGCATCCCGGTCAACGCATGCACCGCGGTCGACGAAGCCGAGACACTGCTGGCCGAAGACCTCCACGACGGACTGAAAACCAGCCTCGCCGCACACCATCGACAACCCCGCCCAACCGGCGCCGACGTCGCGCCGCTGCCGCTGGACCCCGCACTCAAGCCGCCAGGCCCCGCCGCCGGGACAGCCCAACAGCCCAAGATCAACGGGGGAGGCCCGCAATGACCCCGCCCCGCCCACACCAACACCGGACGCGTCCCGCTGACCCTCACCAACACCGACATGCACCACGCCTACGCACGCGGCGACGTCGAGCCCCTGTCGCCGGTCATCACCGAATTCGTCCGCTACCTCGGACACTGGTGGACCATCGACCCGCCCGAATGGATCCGCGTCGTCGACACCGAGTTCGCCGCCTGGCTCGACGACGAACACCAACGCCTCGCCGACGTGCTCAACCTCGACGACCTGCGCCGACGCGCCCGAGCCGACCGCCAACGACCCGGCGAATGGCAAAACACGACATGACATTCCGACCGTCGCCGTGCCGCGCCGCCGAAGCCGGCAATAGGCGTGCCCGCGACGCGCACGCATTCGCGCCGACGGCCCGCGCAAACGTGCATGGCACCCAAGGCGGTCGCGAACCTAGGCTGGAAACAGCATCGACATCGAGAGGCGGTGCGACATGAGCACCGACGATGAAATCCGCGCCGACTTCGCGCGGCCGCGAGCCCTGCTCGCCGAGATCGAGCGAATGACCGACGAGCTCTTGACGAGCCTCCCGGAACTGGAACAGCACAGCCGCAACCAGATCGAGGCGCTGCAAGCCGTTCTCGACCGCGGAGTCGAAGACCCGCAACTGCGCCAGCTCGCCGAAGAACTCCTGGCACACCACCAAAAACGCCTGGCCATGTTCGCCGAACAGCGACAACACCTGCGCCAATCACGCGAGGCGACCGCCGCCGACGACAAGACCCTCGCCGACATACTC
>JBOGDN010000615.1:0-3241 GCA_050742995.1 Stackebrandtia sp.
CTCGCAGGACTGCTCGACGTCATCGAGGCGGAGATGAAAGACGCCCCGGATCGTCTGCAGTGGGCGATGAACCACTGCCTGGCTCAGATCGGGATCGAGCACGCCGAGCACCGCACCCGTGCGATCGACATCGGCGAGCGCCTGGAGGTGCTCAAGGACTACCCGACGTCCCCGGGCTGCACGTCTCCGTTCGCGCCCACCTGGATCACCGAGATGGTGCGCCGACAGCACGACAAGACTGCGGCCTGACTGGCGGCAGCTCGTTGTCTCGGGCATGGGGATAGTCGAGCGGCTGGCGCCGGACGAGTTGCGGGAGCTTGATTTCGCGCGCGAGTTTTGGCTCTGGCCCACTTTCGGTGGTAGCGGAACGTGTTCTAGGCGACTTCATTGGCGCGTCCCGGAGGCTCGCGGTGAACATGGTTTGACCGAGCCGCAGCTGCTTGGCCACTGTCCCCACCGGAATTACACAACAGCCGAGGACCTGACAGTCTCTTGAAGTCACGTGATTTTGTCACTGCGGGGTGGTGGAAACGGGTCGAGCGCCCCGGCCTTGAGCGCCAAAGGATTGCGGTAGGCCACCAGGCAGGCGCCGAACTCGCGGGTGCGGTCCTCGGCGGCGCTTAGTACGGCAGTGTCGGCGGCGGTGAGGTCGGCGGCCTCGATCAGCTGGCACAGGGTGCGGGTGCCCGGGCGGGGTGGGCTGGGGGCAAGTCGGTAGGTCATGACCAGGTGGCCGGTACGGGCCTCCAGGTCGGCGCGGAGTGTCGCCAGTTTCGGGTGGTGGGGCGCGAACTCCGTCCGGTCAAGGGTTTCGCAAACGCGCGGTGGAAGATCGGCGAGCCATGGGACGGACATGGGGGGCCAGCCTATGGGCCGATGCCGAGCAGCAGACCGGACACGACGGTACCTAGTCGAGAAGTATTCGGCGCCTGAGCAGAGTGAAACTCAAGACCGACATGAACATCTACGGCGTTCACGAACTGCCGGTCACCTGGACGGAAACCGCCCGGTAAAACCGTCAGCCGTAGTGAGGTCGTGTCAGGCCGCGGCTCTTGCCGGTGCGTCGATGGCGAGCCGGACGCCGACAGCGGCAAGCAGGGTTCCCGTGACGCGCCGCTGCCATCGGATCCACGCCGGGCGGCTGCCCAGGAACGCGGCGACCCCGGCCGCGGCGATGACGATGAGGGCGTTGACGACGAAGCTCACCGCGATCTGAATGGCGCCCAGCGCGAATCCCTGCATCAAGACGTTCCCGAGCTCCGGGGAGATGAACTGCGGGATCAGCGCCAGATACATGATGGCGGCCTTGGGATTGAGCAAATTCGTCAGCAGCCCCATGCCGAACAGCTTCGCCGTCGAGTCGCGCGGCAGGTCGCGGGTTTCGAACAGCCCCACGCCTCCGGGGCGAAACGCCTGCCAGGCGAGGTAGAGCAGGTAGGCGGCCCCGGCGAGCTTGAGGCCGACATACAGCCAGGGCACGGCGACGAACACCACGGCCAGCCCCAGATTCGCCAAGGTCATGTAGACGACGAAGCCGATCATCGTGCCCAGCAGCGACACCAAACCGGCGCCCCATCCTTGGGACAGGCTGCGAGACACCAGATAGATCATGTTCGGACCCGGGGTGAGGACCATGCCGAGCGCCACCAACGCGATGCCGACGGCTGCCGCGGCTGTGATCATGTGCGCTCCCCTTCCGCCGCCGCCGGAGGAACGGCGGCCGACCGCTCGAACGTAGCAATCCGCGGCAAAACGCGGCAAACAAAATTCCAAAATGGTGAGCCGAACAACAGCAAGACGCTCGCTCCGCGCGGATTGACGGCGCGACAGCCAGCCTGGCTGGTCCCCTGTCGCCGCGGCCGGGGGCCAACGGCCCGGCACGGCGGTTGCGGGCCGACGACTCTCGAGGGTCCGCGATCGCGCCGGCTCAGCCTTCGTCGAGGGGTTGTCTGAAAGGGAATGCTCTGACGCGCAACAAGTCGGGCTTGCATGGTCAGAGGATGCCGAACGCGTCGACACGGACCAAAAGCCGCCGACCCGGCGGATTGATCTGCTGTATGCTCCGGAGCACGGGCTCTGACCGCAGAGTACGAGTTCTGCGAAGTCTCCGGCGTCGATCACTGAAGTTCCCCGCTGAAGTCCGGCGGCGCCAGACGACCGCAGCCGTGCCTGCGAAACATCACTGATTAATCATGTCTGATGTGGAGGCTGACTGATGATTCGACGACGTACCTTGTCGGTGAGAGCGGCGGCGTTGTTCGCCGTCGGCGCGGTGGCGCTGTCGTTGGCCGCGGCGGCGACGGCGCAGGACTCCGCCGCCGATCCTGCGGCCGACCAGACTCTGCGGGTCTACAACAACAACATCGAGAATCTCGTCGTCAACCACTTCGACGACGAAGAAACCTGCACTCGAGTCACCGGCAGTGAACACCTCAGTTCGATGCTGGTCGACGACGACGGAAACACCGGCACCGACGGCGTCGAGGCGCCGGACCTGCTCATCGTGCAGCAGGTGCGCGGCATCGGTCAGGCACAGGCCTACGCCGACCAGCTGTCGGCCATGTTCGGCCTTGACGACGGCGCTTACCAGGCGATCGTGGCGTGGGAGGACCCGCAGGAATGGGGCGGCAGCCACCATTGCGCAGACCCGGATCTCGGAGACCGGAAGAAAAAGCAGACGAACGGGTTGATCTACAACACCGAGCGGCTGGACCTGGCCTCCGGAGACGTCTCGAAATACTGGAGCGCCGGCTGGCTTAAACCGGGAACGGATTACGACGACGGCGCGGGCTGCACCTTGTACAAGTCGTCAAGCGACGACGACACAAGTCACGACGACGGCGAGGTTCTTGAGCACAAGTGGAAGCGCACGAGCGCGATCGCCGCACGGTTCACGATCAAAGACACGGAAACGACCGTGTTCGCCGCCACCATGCACCTGCCGCAGGAGAACGCGGACGACGCCTGCGCCGGCAAGAGCGACACCGGCATCAAGGAAACAGGGATCCACTTCGGAGCCGATGCCAGTCGTCTGATGAACGACTCGACCATCCGGATCGTGGGAATAGACGCCAATCGGACACCCGAAGGCAGCGACGGCGCCGGCGGCATCACCCCGTCGACCCTGGACGACTACGGGATGACCGGCTATGGCTCCGCGCCGACGACCAAATCGAACAAGATCGACTACCTGTTCATCAAGGGATCGGTGCAACCCTCCAGCGTCGACCACACCGTGGCC
>JBOGDN010000616.1:0-2987 GCA_050742995.1 Stackebrandtia sp.
CCGCGACTTCGGGGACCTACTCCTTCGGCCAGCCGCCGTAGGGGACGGTGATCAACTCCATGAAGTGCCCGTTCGGGTCCAGGAAGTACACTCCCCGGCCGCCGTCGTTGTAGTTGATCTCGCCTTCTACGTGGCTGTGCGGATCTGCCCAGAATGTCAGCTCGCGTTCCGTGATCTTGGCGAATCCGGCGTCGAACTCGGCCTCGGAGACCAAGAACGCGTAATGCTGAGGCTTTACGTCCTCTTCAGGCACGTCGACGAAGTCCAACGTGACGCCGTTGGCGGTGTCGATCGGAATGAACGGTCCCCACGCCTTGCCCACTTCCAGGCCGAGAATGTCGCCCCAGAAATCGGCGGTCGTCTGCCTGTCGACAGACGTGACAATGGTGTGATTTAGCTGCACAGACAAGTTGTGCGACTCCTTGCGATCGTGGCGGCGCCGACCCCGGGCCGGTACAAGAAGGCCGACGGGAGCACCGCCACGCCCTCGACCATAACTCACAGATCGCGGCCGTTCCAGAGGGGACTTGGAGACCCCGGTCACACCGCCGCGCTATGACGCGGTGTTGCGCCAGCGCTCCCAGAACGCGTCGAGATCTCGACCGGAGACTTCGGCGAAGATCTCCCTCAGCTCTTGCGGTTCGGCTACGTCGTGGGCGTGCCTGTCGACGTAGAGCCGCATGGCCTTGCGCATGTCGTCTTCGCCGATCGTCGCTTCCAGTTCGTGGAGCATGCACGAGGCGTTGACGTACACCGCCGGGCCGTATTCGTCGACGTGGTCCGGGTAGTAGTAGTCGACGCCGCCGTCGACGCGCTGGGCGTCGGACATCCACTGCGGATCGTCAGTGCACGGGTCTGGATCCCCGTCGACGAGCCTGGTCTGCGCGTACTGGGCAAGTCCTTCGTCCATCCAGGGGTGGGCGTACTGGTCGTTGCCGACCAGTCCGTAGAACCACTGGTGGGCGACTTCGTGGACGACGATGTCGCGGGTGGGATACACCCACGCGATCCCGGGGTACTCCATTCCGCCTTTGTGCACCAAGTCGAGTTCGGGATGGGGGTAGGCGCCGTACTCCTCGGCGAAGGCGTCCACGGCCTCGACGCCCCAGTCGCTCATTTCCCGAGCCTGCTCCTCGGTGACGTCGTCGCGGTACCAGAGATTCACCTCGACGCCGTCCTTCGAAACGGCGGAGATCTTGTCGAAGTGTCCGGCCGCGAACGCGAAGTCGCGCACTCCCGGCGCGTCGATCGTCGACACGGTCTCGTCGCCGTCCCGCCTGGAGTCGACCGCCGAACCGCCGGCCGGGATCTCCAGATCAGACGGATGGCGCAGTGTGACCGAGAAGTCGGACGTCAGCGAATAGTACGACTCCACTTCGGCCGCGGGCGGCAGATGCCAGCCTCGCGCGTCCAGAACCGACATCAGGGGTATCGCGCTGGCGACGGACACGTAGCCCCTCACCTCGCCCAGCCTGCCGGCGCCCTCGGGGACGTCGATCGACACGTCAAAGGACACCGCGCTCGTCTCGCCCGGCTCGGCCGGACGGTCGAGCCGTATGGGCGCGGCGGTGCAGTCGACCTCGAGGTCGCCGAGCGAGCCGCCGCTCAAGTCCGAAATGGTCGCCGCCTGCGGACGCGAGTCGTCGCCGCAGCCGTGACGCGAGTTGCCCCACAGCCGAATCCAGACGGTGTCGAGCGCCTGGTCTCCAGTGTTGCGAAACGACACGGTCTGCTCGCCTTGCCAGAAGGTTCCGTCGTCGTTGCTCGACAGCTCGACGACGTATTCCACGTCGTCCGGCGTCGGCGTGCCCGACGACTCCGCCTGCGCCGCGCTCGCCGACAACGTCGACGCGGCCAGTACTCCAACCAACAGCAATGCCCGTCTCATGAGGACGCCTTCCGCGATCGTCGAGGCTGAGTTCGCATTCGTCGCCAGCCTCGCGCGGCTATCCTTCGGGCGCCATCCTTCTTCTGGCCGCAGCGCCTACTGCAAGCGGTCGCGGATCGCGGGGTAGGCGAGCGCGAGCGGGACGGCCGTCAAAACGACGAACACCGCCGCCGCGCCGGGATACTCCGCCAGGCCGAGGCCGACGCCGCCGAGCGCGGCGCCGGCGAATATGCCCAGGCTCATGCCGGCGGCGTTCAGGCTCAGCGCGGCCCCGCGCAGGTCGCCGCATCGGCGCACCAGCAAGGTGACGACGCAGGCGGCGACGGAGGCGTGGCCCGCGCCCAGGATCGCCGTGAGCGCCACCGCCAGCGGCAGCGACTCCACGAAGAAGAATCCGGTCATGGCCGCCAGCACCGCGACCAGGCAGCACACCAGCACCCGCTCCGGCGACAGTCGGCCGCCGGAGTTGGCCCAGCGTCCGGTGAGGAGGTTGCCGAAGAAGAACGACGTACCGCTGACCGTCCACACCAGCGCGAACACCTCGGGTCGCAGGCCAAAGCGTTCGCCGTAGAACGCGGCGAGGTAGGCCAGGTAGCCCATGAACGCCGCCGATCGCATGGATCCGATCAGCACAAGCGGAACCGCGCCGGGGATGCGCGCCAGCTTCTTGAACGTCGCGAAGTAACCCGGCCGGGACGTTTCGGGCGACGTCGGTTCGCCGCGACGGTCCCAGGCGCCGCCGCGCACGAGCAGCACGCAGGCGAGGACGACGCTCACGACCGTGACGGCGGTCAGGTCGCCTTGCCAGCCCCACAGCAGCGCGGGCAGCGCGACGATCGGCGCGGCCAGCATCGCCGTCAGCGACTGGAAGGCGGTCACCAAGGTGGCGGCCCGCCCGGCGGACGGGCCGTCGGGGAACCGGTCGGCGGCCTCGGCCGAAAGCGCGGGATTGAGCACCGCGATGGCCGCGCCCACCAGCAGCGAGAACACCGCGAGCGTCACGAGGTGGCCCGCGGCGCCGATCAGGCTGGCGGCGCCGAGGGCGATCAGCGCGATCGCGGCGAGGCGCTGCTTGGGGACTCGGTCGACGAGGGGCGCC
>JBOGDN010000617.1:0-5342 GCA_050742995.1 Stackebrandtia sp.
GGTGGAAAGGGCCGGACGCGCCGTGGCGAACCTTCGTCGCACCTAACCGGTTCGTCCGAGCGACGGCCACGCTATGTCCGGTCTCGGCCTTCGGCCCGCAATTCAGCTTGTAAAAATCTTGCGTGCGATTTGCCCCCGGGAGGATGATGGTGTCCGATGCGTCGCGATCTGTTCGTCGAGGAAAGGTGACCGGGGTGCTGGTGCGGCTGCTGGGGGCCGTCGAGGTCGCCGGCGACGAAGGGTGGGTGCGGGCGGGTCCGGCCAAGCGCAGCTGCGTGCTCGCGGCGCTCGCCGTTTCTCCGCGGACGCCCGTCTCGCTGGAGACGCTCGGCGACAGAGTGTGGGGCGCCGACGCGCCGTCGTCGGCGCACAGCACTCTCTATGGACACGTCGCGCATCTGCGCGCGGTCTTGAAGGACTGCTCCGGGCCCGTGGAGATCCGCAAGTCCGGCCCGGACGGCTACCTTCTCGACGTCGATCCCGAGCAGATCGACGTGCACGCGGTGCGGTCGCTGGCCAGGCAGGCCCGCGACTACACGCGGAAAGGGGACGGCGCGCAGGCCGTCTCCGTGTGGCGACGGGCCTGCGATCTGGTGCGCGGCGAGGCCCTGGCCGGCATCGGCGGCGACTGGGCCGCAGAGATCCGTTCGGGTCTGCGACGCGAGTACGTGGCGATGCTGACCGAGCGGTTCGCCGCCGAACTAGATCTGGGCAGGCACGCCGAGATCGTCGAAGAGCTGTCCGAGCACGTGGCGCGGCACCCGCTGTCCGAAGGACTCGTCGGATGCCTGATGACCGCGCTGTACCGCTGCGGTCGCCAGGCCGAAGCCGTCGACTGCTTCGCCGGCGCACGCAGCCGCCTCGCCGAGCGCCTCGGCGCCGACCCGGGCGACCAGCTGCAAGACCTCCACCTGCGCATCCTCAACCAGGACCCGGGGCTGACGCTCTCGTCTTCCAAGTCCGAACCGCCCGCGCCTGAAGCCGCGCCCGCGGCCCCGGCTTCCCCCTTCGCTCAGCTTCCCGCCGCGCCGCGGCTGTTCGCCGGCCGCGCCGCCGAGCTGGCCGCGCTCGACTACGAGCTCCACGCTCCCGGCGGAGCGCGCTTGTGGACCGTCAGCGGGCCGGGGGGCATGGGAAAGAGCTGGCTGGCGCTGCACTGGGCGCACCTGCGCCGCGACGCGTTCGCCGACGGCCAGCTGTACGTGAACCTGCACGGCTTCGACCCCGCCTCCGATCCGGTGCCGCCGGAGGCGGCGCTGCGCGGGCTGCTTGAGACGCTGGGGGTCAAGCCGTCGGTCATCCCGACGAGCCTCGACGCCATGGCCGGGCTGTATCGCAGCATGATCGCGGGCAGACGCATGTTGCTTCTTGTGGACGACGCTCGCAGCTCAAGCCAGGTGGTTCCGCTGCTGCCCGGCGACGACGCGTGTTTCACCGTGGTCACCGGACGTCCGGGCCTGACGGCGCTCGCCGCGTCGCACGGGGCGCGCAGCCTGCGGCTGAACACGCTGAACGAAACCGAGGCGCACGACGCCCTGGCCCGACAGCTGGGATCCGAACGGATATCCGCGGAGCCGGAGGCGACGTCCGAGCTGCTCGACACGTGCGCGGGACTGCCGCTGGCCCTCGGCATCCTGGCCGCCCGCGCCGCCGTCCGCCCCGACCTTCCGCTGACCGCGCTTGCCGAGTCCGTGCGGGACGACGCCGCACGACTGGACGCATTGGACACCGGCGAGCTGTCCGCCAGCCTGCGCGCGGTGCTGGAAGGCTCCCTCGCCGCGTTGAGCCCGGACGCCGCCCGACTCTTCGTCCTCCTCGGCCTGGCGCCGGGAACCGACGCCGACCGCTACGCGATCGCCAGCCTCGCCGGGGTCCCGCTGGACAAGGTCGACGCGCTGTTGCGCGAACTGGAAACCGTCAACCTCGTCGAACAACGCACGCCTCACCGCTATCGCATGCACGATCTCACCCGTCTCTACGCCGCGGAGCGCGCCCGCGCCGACTGCGACGAAGACGGTCGCGTCGAAGCGCTGCGCCGAATCGTCGACCACTATGTCCACACCGCGGCCGCCGGACGCAAACTCATGCAGCGAGGACTGATCCCCCGGGATTTCGGCGACCCGGCCGTCGGCTGCACGCCGCACCCGCTCGACGATCTAGACGCCGCGGTGCGATGGTTCGCCGACGAGCACGCGAACATCTTGGCCGCACAGCAGGCGGCGGTCGAACGCCTCTGGGACGAGTGGGTGTGGGCGCTGGCGTGGGGATTGTCTACTTTCCACTTGCAACGTCGTCAAAACGACGACGGGGTTCTGGTCTGGCGACGCGCCGCCGACGCGGGAGAGCGCCGAGGCGACGGTTCGGCGCAGGCCGTGGCGCATCACTCCATCAGCCAGATGCTGGCGAACGGCGGCGATCACGACTCCGCCGCGAAGCACGCGGCCCGCGCTCTCGAACTGGCCGAGTCCTCCGGCGACGTACTCCAGCTCTCCGGCGCCCACGACGCCCTCGGCAAGTCCTTTCTCCGCCGCGGCGACTATCGGCAGGCGCTGCGCCATTCGACCATGTCGCTTGAGCTGGCCCGACAATCCGGCAATCAAACGCTTGTGGCTCAAAGCCTCAACTCGGTTGGCTGGCACCGTGCGCATCTTGGCGAATACGACGCCGCGCGAGGCTACTGCGAGGAGGCCCTCGAAAAGGCGCGTGAGATACCGGAGGACTATCTCTCGGCGCTCATCCTCGACAGCCTGGGATACATCGCTTTCCACAGCGGACGACACAGCGACGCGCTCGTCCATTACGGTCAGGCGCTCGAGATCTTCCATCGATTCGGCGTGCGTCAGCAGGAGCCGACGGTCATGGCTCACATGGCCGACGCGCACGACGCCCTAGGCCGCCGCGCCGAAGCCGCCCGTCTCCGCCGCGAAGCCGCCGACCTGTTTGAAACCCAGGGCTACGCCGAAGCGGCCGCCCGCCTCCGCCAGACCCGCGTCGGCGCGCACCCTGATCGCACGCCGCACGACTGAGCGCGCCGAGGACCGGCCGTCAGCGGGGCAGATGCTCCCGCTTCAGCGCGGCACGTCG
This sequence comes from Stackebrandtia sp., assembly GCA_050742995.1. Taxonomy (GTDB): domain Bacteria; phylum Actinomycetota; class Actinomycetes; order Mycobacteriales; family Micromonosporaceae; genus Stackebrandtia. Next base: position 3,085 of record JBOGDN010000617.1, read on the forward strand.
TTGCGTGTGGTCGCTTCGCAGACTCCGGTACGCGCTGTACAGCTCGGCGAGGAAGCTTTCGGCGTTCAGCCGTTCCACGGCCGCGGGGTGGATCTTCACCCGATAGTCGTCAAGCATGCCCGAAGTCTTGAGACGGATAAATCCATTGTGGGATTTCCCGCGGACTTCCATCTCGGCCAGCGCGGCACGGTAGCCGCGACGCCTGGCGTCCCAGTGGGGCCCGCTCGAGTCGGCCACGGTACGCCCGTGGCTTTCGTAAGCCTGACGGATTCCACGTCGCCGCCCTTCTCCAAGCGCGCGCAGCACCGCGGCGACTTGGTCGGCCAGGGTCTCGGCGTCGTAGGCGGCGAACGCGTCGCGGTCGCTCAGCCAGAACCTCGTCCGACGCTCGCTGTCGGCCTTCGCCTTGATGTTGCCGTCGGGAGAGGCGACGGTCACGGTCATCCTCTCCAGACGGTCGACCAACGAGGACATAAGCTGATCCTTTCTTCGATCACAGGCCTTTTCGGTCGGCGACCGACTCTTCGTACGGCTCGTGCGTTTGGCCGGAGTACTCCACGTCGAGTTCCCCGTAGGTCTGCTCGACCTCCTGGGCGGCGGTTTCGTCGACGGCGCCCGTCTCCTTGGCGTACTGCAGCAGCACCTCGCCGGCGTGTTCCACCTTCTCGCCGTTGCCGCCGGTGATGTCTTGCAGCAGGCGCCGCAGCGACATCCACGCCGACTGCACCGAGTTCGGCCCCGAGTAGACCTCGGAGTTGAACTCGCCGCCGTCGCCGCCGGAGCCGACTAGCGCTTCGTGCGCGCCGAGCAGCCGCTCGGCGGCGGGCGGAAAAGCCTCGACGGCGGCGGCCGCGAGGTCGCCGGGATCGGCGTCGACGTTGCGGCCGCCCATAGTCTCCTCAGACAGCTCCGGGGCGCCCGCTTCGAGGATCAGCTGGTATCTCGGCTTGACGCCGCCGTCGGCCACCGCGTCGTTGTAGGCGTTCAGCAGCACTTCGCGAATCTGGGTCTCGGCGTCGTTGATTTGCTCGATCAACGTGTTGATCGTCCTGTCCATCGAATACAGGACGTCCCTTACGGTGTCGCCGCTGATCTCGATTTTCTCGCCGCCGCCCTCCCCGACTCCGGAGTCGACGTCGCCGCTTTCCGCCTGGCGGACGATCGCCGCGCTGATCGTGAACGAGGCGCCGACGATGGCCGCGGCCGTGCCCGCCGAAGCCAGGGTCAGCGACGTGGCGGCGATGGCTCCGAGGACCACCAGGAGCGTTCCCCAGCCGCCTCCGCTCTCGCCCGGGTCTTCCATCCCCCACAACGCCAACCTGGTCGATTCGCAGATGTTGACGATGCTCTCGCGTGCGGTGATGTACACGGCCAGCTGCGCTTCGGCGGCGGCCACCAGCACCTCGGCCAGGTAATAGTCCCCCTGCACGATCTCGCGCCACTTGTCGCCGTTGTCGCCGAAGGCGCGTCTGTACACTCCGGCGGTCTCGCCGTCCCAGTTCCGGAACTCCGCCATTCCGTTTTCCAGCAGAATGTCCGCGCGGAACGCCTCGTCCTCCAAGACGCCCGAGTCTCGGTCCTCATATCGCTCAAGCGGACCCTCTGTCTCTTTCCACGCCGCGTCGCCGCACAGCAGTTCCGGAATGTCCTGCACCCTCGTGAGCAGCCCCTGCAACTCGCTCGGATTCGACTGGCCGAATTGCATGATGGCCTCGTCGACCCAGGTCAGCTCGTCGTATTTCTGATTCCAGACCTCACTGCCCTCTTCGGCGTAATAAGCGTCGGTGGGATATCCCGGGTATTCCGGGTCGTATCCCTGCTTATATATCTCAGGAGTAAGCGGACGCATAGCCTGGGTTCCGTCTGTGAACGGCTTGCCCGGCTCATAACCCTCAGGAGGCGCGATCCAGTCCGAATCCACTATCGTGCTGTAGCCCTCTTCCTCAAACTCCCGCTTCACGGCCCAACGACGGATTCGAGTCGACAGGTCGCTCAGTTTCGCGTCAAAGTCACTGCACATAGTGTGTTCTGCTCCATATACATTCGCGTACTCTTGATCCGGCCGGAGCCGACTGGTCAGGATCACGGTAGGAGCAGCGGGAACGGGAAGCCCGCAATTGAGCTTGCATAAATCTTGCGCGAGTCGACGGACCGAGTCCGAGACGCCGGCGTGTCTGCTGCTCAGCGAGGAGGCGGGGGCGGCGGCGGACTTGGCGCCGGAGCCGGCGGCGGCGACTCGCTCTCTCCGGGGGTATAGG
>JBOGDN010000618.1:0-3600 GCA_050742995.1 Stackebrandtia sp.
GGCGGGGCCCGGCGCTACGTGCGCGCCGGGCCCCGCTTTCGTCGATTCAGTACGTGGGAAGGCTCGGGTCGACCTGGTTGATCCAGGCCAGCACCCCGCCCTGCACGTGGACGGCGTTGTTGAGACCCGCGGCCTTGGCCGCGGCGAGCGCCTCGGCCGAACGTACGCCGGCCTTGCAGTAGAACACCGCCTGCTTGTCCGTCGGCAGCTCCGAAAGCGCCGCCCCGGAGACGATGTCGCCCTTGGGGATCAGCCGCGCGCCGGGTATGCGCACGATTTCCCACTCGGCCTGCTCGCGAACGTCGATCAGGTCGATGTCCTTGCCGGCGTCCTGCCACTCTTTGAGCTCGGACGCGGTGATGGTGGAGTCTCGCACTGCCTCTGATGCCTCCTCGCTGACGGCGCCGCAGAAGTCGTCGTAGTCGATCAGTTCCGTGACAGTGGGGTTTTCCCCGCACAGCGCACAATTGGGGTCCTTGCGGACTCTGACGCTACGGTACGACATCTCGAGGGCGTCGTAGACCATGAGGCGTCCCACCAGCGGCTCTCCAATGCCGGTGAGCAGCTTGATCGCCTCGGTGACCTGGATGGAGCCGATCGAGGCGCACAGCACGCCGAGCACGCCGCCCTCGGCGCACGACGGCACCATTCCCGGCGGAGGCGGCTCGGGGTAGAGGCAGCGGTAGCAAGGGCCGTTGGCGGCCCAGAAGACGCTGGCCTGGCCGTCGAAACGGAAGATCGAGCCCCACACATACGGCTTGCCCAGCAGCACCGCGGCGTCGTTCACCATGTACCTGGTGGCGAAGTTGTCGGTGCCGTCGACGATGAGGTCGTACTGGCCGAAGATGTCGAAGACGTTGTCGTTGGTCAACGCCTCGTTGTGGACGATCACGTCCACGAGCGGGTTGATCTCGTTGATCGACGCCTTGGCGGACTCGGCCTTGGGACGGCCGACGTCAGACTGGCCGTGGATGATCTGGCGCTGCAGGTTCGACTCGTCCACGACGTCGAACTCGACGATGCCGAGCGTTCCCACGCCCGCCGCCGCCAGGTACATCAACGCGGGCGACCCGAGACCGCCGGCGCCCACGCACAGGACCCGCGCGTTCTTGAGCCGCTTCTGGCCCGCCATCGCCACGTCGGGGATGATCAAGTGCCGCGAGTACCGCCGGACCTCTTCAACGGTGAGCTCTTCGGCAGGTTCCACTAGCGGAGAAAAAGCCATAGCCCCAATAATGCACACCCGCTCATACGTATTCCCCCTCCGGCCCGTCCACGTACTCGCCGTCCACGTACGGCCAGCCGTTGGGTTCGCAGCCGCGGAGCTCGGCGCTTTGCTGCGCCATCACCGGGGAAGGCTCGCCCTTTTTGGGGCACGTCACATGGCCGTAGCCCAGCCGGTGACCAACCTCATGGTTGACGAGGTACTCCCGGTATTCCTCGCGCTCGTCTTCAGGCCAGAAGTCGACCATCTCGATCCAGCGCTCGGAGTTGATCACCACGCTGTCGCCGGTGCGGCAGGAGAAGATCGCCGGGTTGGGGCCTCCGCACTGCTCGGCCGTGGTGACCGGCGAGGACAGGAAAACCGTGAAGTCGGCCTTCTTGTCGCTGTCGGACGGCACGCGCTGCAGCCGCAGATCGCCTCCCGCCGTCCATCCGCGGGTCTCGTCGCCGAGGGTGCTGTCGACGTCGTCGGCGAACTTCTCGGGCTCGACGTCGATGCCGTCTTCGACAGACACCTTGTAACGCAGCAGCTGACCGGTGTCGCCGGCGACGTCGCTCTTTCCGTCGGCGGCGGTCCACTTGCCCTTGCCTTCGTCGACGACCGGCGGGTCCACCGGGGGCACGGGCTCGCGGGTGGTCGGCGGCGTCCACGGCGACGGCGTTTCGCTCGGCGTCTGCGTGGTCTCCTCGACCGGCGGCGCGGGCGTCTGGCTTGACGCGTCGCTGAACTCGCCGAACGGCGCGCGCACGACCGCGTACGTCACGGTTCCCAGCGCAAGCGCGATCGTCAAAAGCATGATCGAGCGCCGTCGTCGTCGCATCATGTTGCGATGCGCGCGGTTGGCGCGGTCGGCTCGCGGCGTGCTCACGGTCCGCTTATTGGCCGCCGTCCCCCGAGGCCGGTCGGATCCTGACATGCTCCGAAGTCTAGATGCGTTGCGCCGCGTGTTCGACGAACACGGCCATGGTGACGGGTAAATGTCTGTCGTTCGCGGACGGAGGCGTCATCTCGCCGGGCTTGCGTCGGCGTGTCCGACCTCGTCGAGCATTGCGGTGACCGCCCGTCCCACCGCCTCGGGGCGTTCCATCATGGCCAGGTGGCCGACGCGTTCGAGGATCAGCAGCCGGGAGTCGGCGACGGCGCGCGCCACCTGCGGGGCCAGCCTAACGCTTACCAGCCGGTCCTGCTTGCCCCAGACCACAAGCGTGGGGGCTTTGATCTCGCCGGCGAGCCGCCACAGCGACGACGAGCCGGGCAGGTAGGACTGCAGGAAATTGCCGACGAGGCCTCGGAAGGTGCGGACGTAGGCCTGGGTGTTCCACGGCACCGAGAGCCTGCGGCGCACCTCGGCGATCGCCTCGCGCCGACGTTGAGGCGGCACGCTTTCCGGGTCGCCCCAGCAGTTCTCGATGACCTGCTCCACCACCTGCTCCGGCGAGAGCGACGTCATGGCGCGCGCCGCGACGCCCTCGGCGTTGGGCAGGGCGAGCAGGGGGAGCAGCCGCGCCTGCCGGGAGGCGCGCACGTCCATGAACGGCATCGCCGGGGAGATCAGCGTCAGCGTGCGCACCAGGTAGGGCCGGGTGGCGGCGACGTATACCGAAAGCGCGCCGCCAAGCGAGTTGCCGACCAGGTGGACCGGGCCGCGGCCGGACTGCGCGATCCACACGGAGACCTGTTGCGCCAGCGAGGGAATGGTGTAGCGCTCGGTGGGCGCGGAGTGCCCGAACCCGGGAAGGTCGAGCGAATGCCCGGCCAGGCGGTCGGACATGACGTCGGCCAGGTCGGTCCAGTTCTGCGACGAGCCGCCCAGCCCGTGCACGTACAGGGCCGGCTCGGCGTCGGGAGCGGTCGCCGGGGTCTCGCGAACGAAAAGACGTTGATCGCCGACCCGATGTTCCCGTCCCGGCCACGGCGGCGCGAGTCTTTCGCGTCGCCGCAGCGCGGTCTCGTCAGCCAGCAGGGCGCGTTTCATGAGCGCAATAGTATTTCGACCTTCGCGCGCACAGCGTCAGGCGAGCGACATGTCACGCGACGAGCAGGGCCTCCAGGCGCCGGTTCAGCGCCGAAAGGGTCGCGTGCGCCACGGCCTGGCAGCGGTCGCCGGTCACCACCGCGGCGCCGGCGAGGTTCTCGGCGCCCGACTCGGTCAGCAGCAGCACCGCCACCACGGCCACGCGCATCGGCCCGGCCGGCTCGATCGCGACGTGCTCGACGGCAACGCGCGCGCTGTCGCGCAGCAGCATCCCGACGGCGTCGGCGGTGGCCTGAGCCGCGGCGCGCAGCACGTGCCAGTCGACGGCGGGCGCGGCGGCCCGTCCCACGGCGCGGTGGTGGTCGAGGGCGAGTCCGACTTCGACGGCGGACTCGAAGCC
>JBOGDN010000619.1:0-4655 GCA_050742995.1 Stackebrandtia sp.
CGCGCGTGCTGCGCGCCGCTGCGGACGCGTTGCGCGACGCGGGCGAGCGCATCGCCTGGGCGATCACCGCCGAGGAGGGAAAGACGATCGGCGAGGCGCGCGGCGAAGTCGACCGCGCGGCAGCCACATTGCACTACCAAGCCGGGCGGATTCTCCAGCCGGAGGGGGCGACGTACGCGGCCGGCGTCTCCGGCGCCGAGGTGCGCACGGTGCGGGAGCCGCTCGGCGCGGTCGCGGTGATCACCCCGTGGAACTTCCCGACGGCGACGCCGCTGTGGAAGATCGCGCCGGCCCTGGCGCACGGCAACGCCGTGGTGTGGAAGCCCGCCGAGCAGACTCCGACGGCGGCGGTGGCCACGGTCGAGGCGCTCACAGCCGGCGGCCTTCCCCCCGGGGTGCTGAACCTGCTGGTGGGCGACGCGCGGACCGGAGCGGCGCTTGTCGACCACCCGGGAGTCGCCGCGATCTCGTTCACCGGCTCGACGTCGACCGGCCAGCGCGTCATCGCCGCCGCCGCGCCGAGACGGGTCCCGGTGCAGGCCGAGATGGGCGGTCACAATCCGGCGATCGTCTTCGACGACGCCGACCTGGACAGCGCCGCCGACCACCTCGTCGCCGGGGCGATGCTGTCGACCGGGCAGAAATGCACGGCGACTCGACGGATCGCGGTCGCGCGGTCGGTGTACGACGCCGTGGTGGAACGGCTGGTCCGACGGATCGAGGCGCTCATCGTGGGCGACGGCGCCGAGGCGGGCGTCGACCTCGGCCCGCTGGTGTCCGCCGAGGCGCTCGCCGACGTCATGTCCGCCGTCGACGAGGCGCGTGAGGCGGGCTTCGCGGTGCTCGCCGGCGGACGCCGGCTGGACGACGACCGGCTGGACGGCGGGCATTACGTCGCTCCGACGCTGCTGGCCGCCACGCCCGGCCTCGCCGCGTCTCCGGAGTCGCCCCGCGCTCCGCGGGTGTGGGCCGAGGAGGTCTTCGGCCCGGTCGCCGTGATTGCCGCCGTCGAGGACGACGACCACGCCTTCGCCGTGGCGAACGCGACCTCGTACGGCCTGTCCGCGGCGGTGCACACCTCAAGCCTTGCTCGGACGCGACAAGCCATATCCAGGTTGAACGCGGGCATGATCTGCGTCAACGGGCCGACCACCGGAGCGGAGCTGCACGCTCCGTTCGGCGGGGTCGGCCGCTCCTCGGCGCCCGGACCCCGGGAGCAGGGCGACGCCGCGCGGGAGTTCTACACCCGCACCAAGACCGTCACCGTCCACGACCCGGGAACCTGAGACGTATGGGGAATTCAGATGCGGCCGTGGGCGGCCGACCTTAGGCTCGCGGCGTGACTGGACGGCTCATTCTCATCACCGGGGCGCAGGCGTCGGGAAAGACCACCGTCGGACGCGCCCTCGCGCAGCGGCTTACCCGGACCGTCCACGTCGACGGCGACGTGGTCGGCGGCTTCGTCGTCTCCGGCGAGATTCCGTACGACGTGCCGCCTCCTCCCGGAGCGGTGGAGCAGCTGTATCTGCGGTACCGGGGCAGCCTCGCCGCGGCCGGCGTTTACCGTCAGCGGGGATTCGACGCGATCGTCACCGACAACATGTTCGGACAAGAGCTCGTCGACGTCGTCGGCATGGCCCTAGAGGCCGACGACCGGGGCGTCTACGTCGTGGTGCTGGATCCGGACGTGGAGACGATCAAGGTCCGCGAGCGGGACCGTCCGAAAACCGGCTACAGCCAGAGCATCACGCCCGAGATGCTGCTCGACGCGGTCCGCAGGGACACCCCGCGCATCGGGCTGTGGCACGACTCTCGCGGCGAGACCGTCGACCAGACCGCGACCGCGCTGCTTGCGGGCCTCGACGCGGCGCTGGTGACGCGGGCGCCGGCGCGGGTCCAGGCGTCGCGCGACTGATCGCGCGAGCGCGTTCTCGCCGGGACGTCATTTCGCGTCCACGGGCCAGCCGCAGGCGGTCATCTGGGCGAGCACTTCGGCGCGGCGGCCGTGGTACCACATGATCATCACCTGCCCGCCCGCATGGTTTCGGAAAGACATGTAGAGCTTCCCGGCGCGGACGGTGCGGATGTTGTCGCGGTCGACCGCGTCGTCGGAGTCGCCGATTCGCACCGATATACGGGCTCGGCTGATCACAAGGACGACCTTGGAACCTCGAATGTGCCGGCGAGACACCCACGCCATCGCCGCCGCTGCCGGGGCGAGGGCCGGGAACAACAGCCAGAACGCCGAGACGTCGTAGGCGGTGCGCAGCCAAAGGGACACGACCAGGCCTACGCCCAGGCACGCAAAGGCCCACACCCTGAGCTCTCTTTGGAATTCGCCGATGTGCTGACCGCCGTCGGGCCGGCCTTGGTTGAGAGTCAGCTCGATCTCGGGTTCGGCGGACGGGGACACGGCGGCAGGAGCCGCCGGTCCGAAACTCGACGTCGTTCCCGTCGCTTCGTCCCGCCACGTCCAACCGTGACGCAGGCAGGCGGCGCGCACGGCTTCGACGTCGTATCCGCTGAGCGGCGCCGTGGAGCGTCCGACGTGCAGTTGTCGCCGCCGCCCGCCGTCGCCGACGCTCACCACGTCGCCGTCGACGCGTCGCCATTCCAGATTGACGCCCATGGCGGTCGTCATGCGGATGCGGTCGACCCCGACTTCGATCCGCGCGTGCCGACCGGTGCGGCCGCGAGTGCGGCTGAGGCGCAGCAACGGGGGCATCCACAGCAGGCTGGAGAGCCCCAGCGCGATGAACGCCAGGGCTTTCATCGGATATTCGCCGCCGTAATCCGAGTAGGACCAGAACATCACCGCGCCCGCCAGAATCGGCCCCGACGCGAATATCGCCGTCATCGACCAGACGTAGCCGGAGCCGACGGCGCGATCGACGACGGTCGGCCGTTCGTCGAAACCGGTCGGCGGGCGGGGCGGGTCGGGACGGTCAGACATGGCGTGTCCTGTCGGCTGGCTGAAGAAAGTCGAAGCTAGCGACGCCCCCGCACACGAAAGCGCGTACGTGGCGCACATGCGGCGCAAATTTCCCGCACGGTCGTGCTATTCTCGGGCCATGCGCAAGGGCGAGATGACGCGGCACGCCATCCTCGACGCCGCGCTGCGCACCGCCCGCTATTCCGGCCTGTCGGGGCTGACCATCGGCAACCTCGCCTCCGAGACCGGGATGTCCAAGAGCGGCCTGTACGCGCATTTCAAATCCAAACAGGCGCTGCAGCTGGCCACGATGGCCCACAACCGGGACGCGTTCGTCGCCGAGGCGATCAAGCCCGCGCTGGCCGCCCCGCGCGGCGAGAAGCGGCTGCGCGCCCTGGTCGCCAACTGGATGGACTGGTATCGCCACCCCGGCGGCTGCCTGTTCCTGTCCGCGGCCAACGAGTTCGACGACATACCCGGCGTCGTGCACGACCAGGTGATCTCGGACGAAGAGGATCTGCGCGACACGCTGCGCCAGATCATCGGCACCCTCGTCTCCTGCGGAGACGTCGTCGCCGACGCCGACGTGCCCCAGCTGGCGCAGGAGATATTCGGCATCCTGCTCGGACACAACTGGGCGACCCGCGTCCTCAAAGACCCGCGGGCCGAGGCCCACACCTGGACCGCTTTCGACAGACTGCTCGACAGCCTGCGACCCTCCCGCTGAACCTAGGAGCCGCACAGTCATGACCGCTTCACGCACTAAGAAAAGCACGATCGTTCGTTCTATTTTTATCGGCGCCACCGCCGCGACCTTCCGCATCGGCGAGCTGATCTCACCGGCTCTGACGGCCGCGGCCGCGACTCGCCTGTGGTTCCGGCTGCCCGTCTCCCCGAAGCGACGCCGGCGCGCGATCGCCCCCGCCGACGCCGCCCAGTTCCACATCGACTGCGAGGGAACCCGCGTGTGGGGCTACGACTGGGGCGAGGGGCCGCTGGCCTATCTGGTGCACGGCTGGGGCGGCAACGTCGGCGACTTCGACGTCGTCGCGGCGTGTCTGCGGGCGAACGGCTGGCGGGTCGTCGCCGTCGACGCGCCGAGCCACGGCAACTCCGAGCCGGGACCGTTCGGGCCGCGCGCGTCCTCGCCGCCGCAGATCGCCGCGACGCTGCGGGCCGCTGTGGACAAGTTCGGCGAGCCCGACGCGGTCGTCGCGCACTCGATGGGATGCCTGGCGGCCGTCCTGGCGCTGCGCGAGACGGCGCGGCCGCGACGGCTGGTCCTGGCGGCGCCCGTCGCCAGCGCACCGACGGTCATGGAAACGTTCGCGCGCGTGCTGGGGATCGGTCCGCGCACCTTCGCCCGGTTCCGCGCCGCGGCGGAGGCGCGGGTCGGCAAGCCGACGAGTTGCTTCCGGATCGACGAGCCGCCCCTTGACGTGCCCACGCTCGTCGTCCACGACCGAGGCGACAGGCAGACGCCGATTCGGCACGGCGAGCGCATCGTCGAATCCTGGCCCGCGGCCCGGCTGCACCGCACCGAAGGCCTGGGGCACATGCGGATCCTGCGCCAGCCGACGACGGTCGGCCAGATCGCGGCGTTCCTGCGCGCCGGCCGGCCGAACGTCAGCGACTCTCCAGATAGATCAGCAGGTCTTGGCGGGTGACGACGCCGCGCGGCTTGCCGTCCACAAGCACCGTGGCCGCGTCGTCCTTGACGAGC
>JBOGDN010000620.1:0-8678 GCA_050742995.1 Stackebrandtia sp.
CGCGTCGGTCATGCCCGGGGCGTCGGTGTTGTCGGCGAAGCGGCGGTCCCCGGAGAGCACGAGCGTGTTGGCCGCGCCAAGCGCCCGCGCCAGCGGGCTGACCTCGTCGGCGACCTCAAGCGCGACCTCCTTGAGGGGCATAGTCAGCGAAAGACCCGCCCACTGCGGACTCAACGCGTCCACAAAAGCCTTCAGGTCGGGCTCGCGGCATTCGTGCGCGGTGTAGCGCCATCCCTCGAGCCCGGCCGCGGCGTAGCCAGCATTGTGGATCGTCGGCGAAAGCGAGTGGGCCACCGGCGATCCCAGGACCCCCGCCTTTCTCAGTAGCACAGGCTGGATTCCCCGAGCACGCCGTTCTCCACCGCGGTCTCGATGGCGGAGCAGTGCTCGTCGAGCGTCTCGGTGAACTCCGAATGCCCTTCCTCGTCGGTGGCGACGAAATAATTCCAGTCGCCCTCGGCGGGCGCCATGGCCGCCTCAAGGGCCGTCGCGCCCGGGCTGTTGATCGCGGTGGGCGGCGTGCCCTGGTTGACGTGGGTGTTGTAGGGGTTGCTCTCGTCCTGCAAGTCTTCCTGGGTGAGCTCGACGGAACCCTTGCGGTCGCCGGTCTCCAGTTCGATTCCGTACCTTGTGGTCACGTCAACTTGAAGACACTCGGTGCACCCGTCCCATTCGTTGTACAGCCGGTTGTACATGACTCGCGCCACTTTGGGCAGATCGTCCGCGTTTCCGGCCTCGGCCTGGGAGATCGACGCCACGGTGAGCGCTTCGTGCGGGGTGACGTCGAGCTGCGTCACCGCGTCGACGAATCCCATCTCGGTGGTCACGTCGACGAAATGCGTCACCATCTCGGTCAGTATCTCCTCGGCGGAGAGACCGGGTTTGAAGTGGTACGTCTCGGGGAACAGGAAGCCTTCGATCGTGGCGTCCTCGACGGGCTGGTCTTTGCCGTCGACCAGCCACTCCTCCGGCACGCCGAGCGCCGCCGGGTCCTTGGCGAGCGCCTCGAAATCCTCCACCGGCACGTCCGAGGCTTCGGACAGCGCCTCAAAGGTCTTCCAGTACTCCCAACCCTCCTGGACGGTCACCGTGGAGGTGTTGCGCGCCTCGGGGTCGAGCAGGGTTTTGACGGCCGCCTCCCCCGACATCTCCTTTTGCATCATGTAGAAGCCGGGCTGGATGGCGCTGGCGTCCGGGTCGGCCTCGGCGGCCTCAATGAAGGCCTGGGAGCTGGCCACGACGCCTTTGTTGTACAGGGTGTTGCCGATGTCGGCGAGCAGATCTCCGTCGCGGATCTCGATTTCCACGTCCTGGCCGTTGCCGTCGCCTTCGAAGTCGTCGGCGGAGAAGATGCCTTTAACCTTGTCGATCCCGAACCACAAGCCGCCCCCGAGCGTTCCAAGCAGCGCGATCACCAGCAGCAGCGTCAACATCGATTTGCCGTCCTTGCGACGGTGACCTCGACGAGACCCGGAAGCGTCTTCGGTCTCGAACGGAAGCTCGTCCAACCTGGTCATCTACTGCCCTGCGCCTTTCGCTGGTCCAGCCAATGCTGCAGAATCTCGACCGCGGCCATCTGGTCGACAACGGCGCGTTGACGTCTGCCTCTGACGCCGCGCTGCGTCAACTTACGTGACGCCGCAGCCGTGGTCAACCGCTCATCGGTCAGCCGCACCGGCATCGGCGACATTTCTCTGCTCACCCTTTCGGCGTAAGCGCGCACTTCGGCGGCCGCGAAACTCTCCTCGCCGCGAAGTGTCACCGGAAGACCTATCACGATCTCGACGATCTCGTATTCGTCGACGATCTGCGCCAGCCTCGCCACGTCGGAGGGGACCTTCGCCGATTTCGAGGCGTCTCTGGCAAGGGTCTCAAGCGGCGTCGCCATGACGCAGTCGGGGTCGCTGACCGCGACGCCGATGCGGACGGTGCCGACGTCGACGCCGAGCCGACGACCCCGAACCGGGGCGTCAGCCTCTGAGTTCACGCGGTCTCGATCTGCCGGGTCACGGTCTCCAGCAGCGAGTCGGCGGCGTCCGCCGGGACTCCGCCGCCCTGGGCGAGCTCGTCGTTGCCGCCGCCGCGTCCGGACAGCGCCGCCTTGACCAGCGCCTGCGCGGACACCGAACGGCCGACTCCGGCGCGGTTGACCGCCACCACCAGCGACGCCTTGCCGCCCGCCGAGGCCACGACCGCCGCGACTCCGGGACTGTCGCTTGGCAGGTGCGCGCGGATCTCGGTGGCGAGTTTGCGGACGTCGCCTCCGCCGGCGCCCTCGGGCGCCCGCACCGCGGCCAAACGGACCTCGCCGATCTGCTTGGCGCCGGCCGCGTGCGCCGGGGCGTTGGCGAGCACGATCTGGGCGCGCAGCCCCGACAGCTCCTTCTCGGCTTCCTTCAGCTGCGCGACGGTGCTTTCGACCCGCTCGGCGACTTCGGCGTTGGGCACGCGGAACATGCCGGCAAGCTGCGAGACGAGAATGTGCTCGCGGGCCAGGAAGTTGAACGCGTCCATGCCGACAAGCGCCTCGACGCGCCGCACGCCTGAGCCGATCGACGCCTCGGACAAGACCTTCACCACGCCGAGCTGGCCGGAGCGGGACGCGTGGGTGCCGCCGCACAGCTCGCGGGCGTAGTCGCCGACCTCGACGATGCGCACCTGGTCGCCGTATTTCTCGCCGAACAGCGCCATCGCGCCGAGCGAGCGGGCGTGGGCCATCGTGGTGACGAAGTCGCGCACCTCGAGGTCGTCCATGAGAACCTCGTTGATCTGCTGCTCGACGTCGTGCAGCACGCTTTCGGGGATGGACCCCGGCGTGTTGAAGTCGAACCGCAGCCGCCCGGGGGCGTTGAGCGACCCGGCCTGGGTCGCCGACTCTCCGAGGAAGTTGCGCATGGTCTGGTGCACCAGGTGCGTGGCGGTGTGGGAACGGGAGATCGCGCCGCGTCGCCTGGGGTCGATCCGGACGTGCGCCGTCTCGCCTTCGCGGACGCCGCCGCGCACCACTTTCCCCTTGTGCACGATCACGCCGGGCACGGGCGTCTGCACGTCGTAGATCTCCAGCTCGCCGTCGCCGACGACGATCCTGCCGGTGTCGGGCTGCTGACCGCCGCCTTCGGCGTAGAACGGCGTGACGTTGAGGACCAGCTCGATCTCGTCGCCTTCGACGGCGTCGCGGACGCGGCCTTCTCCGCCGAGCAGCGCCTGGACGGTCGACTCGCGCTCGGCCTCGGTGTAGCCGGTGAACTGGCTTTCGCCGAAGGTGTCGCGCACCTCCCGGTACGCCGACAAGTCGACGTGCCCGGTCTTGCGCGCCCGCGCGTCGGCCTTGGCGCGCTGCCGCTGCTCGGACATCAGCCGGCGGAAGCCGTCTTCGTCGACGGTCAGCCCCTGCTCCGACGCCATCTCAAGCGTCAGGTCGATCGGGAAGCCGTAGGTGTCGTGCAGCTCGAAGGCGCGAGATCCGGAAAGGACGGCGCTGCCGTCGGCCTTCGTCTGGCTCACCGCGGTGTCCAGGATCGTCGTGCCCTGCCGCAGCGTGGACAGGAACGCCTCTTCCTCGCCGTAGGCGTAGGACGAGATCCGGTCGAACTCCTCGGCCAGCTCCGGGTAGCTGGGCGACATGCAGTCACGCGCCACCGGAAGCAGGTGCGGCATCGCGGCCTCTTCGAAGCCGAGCAGACGGATCGAGCGGATGGCGCGGCGCATGATGCGGCGCAGCACGTAGCCGCGGCCCTCGTTGGAGGGCGCCACGCCGTCGCCGATGAGCATCAGGCCGGTGCGCACGTGGTCGGCGACGACGCGGAAGCGCACGTCGTCGGGGTGCGACTCCTCGGCCACCACGCTCGTCGACGCGCCATAGCGCTTGCCGGTGAGCTCGGCGGTCTTGTCGATGAGCGGACGGACCTCGTCGATCTCGTACAGGTTGTCCACGCCCTGCAGCACCGAGGCCACGCGCTCCAGGCCCATGCCGGTGTCGATGTTCTTGGCGGGAAGGTCGCCGAGGATCTCGAAGTCGTCTTTGCCGGTTCCCTCGCCGCGCAGATTCTGCATGAAGACCAGGTTCCAGATCTCCATGAAGCGGTCTTCGTCGACTTCGGGGCCGCCGTCGGGACCGTACTGCGGCCCGCGATCGTAGAACAGCTCCGAGCACGGCCCGCACGGCCCGGGTATCCCCATGGACCAGAAGTTCGGCCCCATGCCGCGTCGCTGGATCCGTTCCCGCGGCACGCCGACCTTCTTGTGCCAGATGTCGAAGGCCTCGTCGTCGTCGACGTACACCGTCGGCCAGATCCGGTCGCCGTCGAGGCCGAGGCCGCCGGACTGCGGCGACCCGGTCACCAGGTCCCACGCCAGCGGGATGGCCTGCTCCTTGAAGTAGTCCCCGAAGGAGAAGTTGCCGTTCATCTGAAAGAACGTGCCGTGCCGGCTGGTCTTGCCGACCTCGTCGATGTCGGGGGTGCGCAGGCACTTCTGCACCGAGGTCGCGCGTTTCCACGGCGGCGTCTGCTGTCCGAGGAAATACGGGACGAACTGCACCATGCCCGCGTTGACGAACAGCAGGTTGGGGTCGTCGATCGCCGGCAGCGGTGCGCTTGGCACCACCGCGTGGCCGTTGGCTTCGAAATGAGCCAGGAACCGCCTCTTGATATCAGCAGTCCTCATCGGATGGTACCTCCTTTTCCGCTGTCGGGATCGTCCAGTTCTTCGTCGAGCAGATCGTCGATGTTCATGCCCTCGGCGATCGCGGCCTGAAGCTCGGCTTCCTTGTCGTGCATGCCGTCGGAGACGTCAGCCATAAAGCTACGCACCGACTCGCCGGCTGTCGTCGCGGTTTTTTTCGCCCGCTCGGCTATGCCCGCCGGCGACATCGCGTCCGCGCCGCGCGCCAGCTTGCGCACCACGATCACCCCGACGGCCACGCCGATGCCCAGCCACACCAGTCGCTTCACCATTGCGCTGCTCCTTAAGGCAGTTCAGCCGCGACGACGTCCGCGACGCTTGCCGCGGGATCGCTTCTCGGCCAAGGTCTCTCGCACCTCATGCTCGTCCTGCTCGTTGCGGCGTTTCGCCGCGGCCCTGCGGATCCCGTAGCCGAACGCGGCCAGCTTGACCAACGGGTTCGAGGCGGCGGCGGTGACGAGCGTGGTGAGGTTGGCGACGTTGCCGCTGACCTGCTGCGCGTGGCCGGTGATCGTGTCCACGCGCTCCAGCTGAGTGTTCACCTCGTCGAGGGAGGTGTGCACCCGCGTAAGCGAGGCGTTGACGTGCTCCACTGTGGCGTTGACGTTGTCGAGCATCGGGCCGGTGCGCGCGGTGACGTCCCGGATGGCGTTGGTAGCCGCGTCGACGGTCTTTCGCGCGCGCAGCAGCAAGAACGCGGCGGCAAGACACAACACCAGGAATCCGCCGGCGCCGACAAGCGCGGCCAGCTCGAGGGGCTCGACGGACTCGTTGGCGCCTGCCGAGAAGTAGTGCGACACGTACAACTCCCCCTCCGGGATCGGTGTCGGATTCAAAGCTTGTGCGCCGCCGGGCCCGGACTCGCCGCCAGCCCCTTGCGACAACGGTCGACCTTACCGTTCGTTCCCCGTGCTTCCCGTTCACCCCGCCGCGTCGTCGCCGGTGCGCGGCCGAATCACGATCGTCGCCGTCGCCGTCGCCGTCTCGCACTCGGCTTCGTCCTCGGCGCACTCTCCCGGCAGCACCAGCAGGTCCAAAGCGAACTCGTCGCGACGGTAACACTCGTAGCTTCCGACTCCGTCGACTTCGAGGCAGTCGGGCGCGGGCCGCCACCCCTGCTCGGTCAGGGCATCCCGGTAGGCCTGCGCCGTCTCCTCGACTCCGCGCTCGGAGTCCCAGGTGCGCTCCCGCCACCGGCACGTGCCGACGCACCAGCGGTTGCCGCGCACCGTGTCGACGGGTTCGGCGCTCGTCCACGACGGCAGCCGCAGCTGGTCGAGGACGGCCGCGGCCTGGCCGCCGGCGGCGCCGCGCAGCCCGAGGGCCACGGGCACGGCGGCGACGAGCGTGGCCACGGCCACCACGGCGACGGCCACCCGCAGTTTGCGGATCCACGTGACGTCGCGCTCCATCTGCGCGCGAGCCCCGCCGGTCGGCCGGAAACGTCTCCGGCGGCGCCCCGGCGGCGAGGCCGAGTGGGTCATTGAGCTCGCGGGTCCCCTTCGCTCCACACGATCGCCCGCAGCTTCGCCAGCCTGTCGGCGATCTCGCCTTCGGCGCCGTGCCCCGTGGGCTCGTAGTAAGCCTTGCCCGAGACGACGTCGGGCGCGTATTGCTGCGGCACCACCGCTCGCGGGTCGTCGTGGGGGTAGCGATAGCCGGCGCCGTGCCCGATTTTCTCCGCGCCGGCGTAGTGAGCGTCGCGCAGGCCGGAGGGGACTGGGCCGGTGCGGCCGGCGCGCACGTCGGCGATCGCGGCGCCGATGGCGGACACCACGGCGTTGGACTTCGGCGCGGTGGCCAGGTGGATCACGGCCTGGGCCAGATTGAGCTGGCCCTCGGGCATTCCGATGAGCTGGACGGCCTCGGCGGCGGCGACCGCGGTGCGCAGCGCGGTGGGGTCGGCCATGCCGACGTCCTCGCTGGCGAAGATGATCATCCTGCGGGCGATGAAGCGGGGGTCTTCGCCGGCGACGACCATGCGGGCCAGCCAGTGCAGCGCCGCGTCGACGTCGGAGCCGCGCATGCTCTTGATGAAGGCGCTGGCGATGTCGTAGTGGCCGTCGCCGTCGCGGTCGTAGCGCACCGCGGCCACGTCGACGGCCTGCTCGGCCGTTTCCAGGTCGACCGAGGGGCGTCCCGCCGCCCGCGCCGAGGCCGCGGCCGCCTCGAGGGCGGTCAGCGCCTTGCGCGCGTCGCCTCCGGCCAGGCGGACCATGTGCTCTTCGGCGTCTTCGTCGAGAGTGAACTCCCCGGCCAGTCCCCGTTCGTCGCTCAGCGCCCGGCGGACGAGCGCGCCGACGTCGTCGTCGGTCAACGGCTCGAGCGTGAGCAGCACGCAGCGCGAAAGCAGCGGCGAGACCACCGAGAAGTAGGGGTTTTCGGTGGTGGCGGCCAGCAGCGTGACGACGCGGTCCTCCACCGCCGACAGCAGGGCATCCTGCTGGGTCTTGGTGAAGCGGTGGACCTCGTCGATGAACAGCACGGTGCGGACCTGGCCGCGGCGGCGGGCGGCGCGCGCGGAGTCGATGACGGCCCGCACGTCCTTGACGCCGGCGTTGAGCGCCGAAAGCGGCACGTACCGCCGCTCTCCGGCCGAGGCGACCAGGTGCGCCACTGTGGTCTTGCCGCTTCCGGGCGGCCCCCATAGGATCACCGACTGCGGCGCGTCGCCGCCGACGAGCTGCCGCAGCGGCGAGCCCGGCGTCAGCAGGTGCTGCTGGCCGACGAGTTCGTCGAGATCGCGGGGGCGCATCCGCACCGCCAGCGGGGCGTCGGCCGGCGGCTCCTGAGCGCGCGGAGTCGGCTCCTCGTAATCGAACAAGCCCGGGGCCTCCATAGTCGGACACGTTACCGGCCGACTCCGACGCCGCCCGGCGCCGACGCCGAATTTTAAGTCAGGTTAGGCTCACCTAAAGTATTCCCTCGAGCAACGATGGAGACGCCCCGCTTATGGCTTTCCAGTCCGCCCGAACCGGCTTGGCCGCCGCGGTCGCAGGTCTGCTTCTCGTCGGCGCCGCCGCCTGCAACACCGACTCCAAAAGCGCCGACGAAGACGGCGCCATCACCTTGTACAGCGGCCGCGAGGAGGCGCTCGTCCAGCCGCTCATCGACCAGTTCACCGAGGACACCGGAATCGAAGTCGAGGTGCATTACGGCGACACCGCCGAAAAAGCCACGCAGCTCCTCGAAGAGGGCGAGCGCACGCCCGCCGACGTGTTCCTCGCCCAGGACGCCGGCGCGCTCGGCGCCCTGGCTCGGGCCGAAATGTTCGCCGCCCTCAGCCATGACGTCCTCGACCGGGTCGACGCACGCTACCGCGCCGTCGACGACACCTGGGTCGGTCTGACCGGGCGCTCCCGCGTGCTGGTGTACAACCCCGACCTCGTCGACGCCGAAGACCTGCCCGAGTCCGTGCTGGATCTGGCCGAGCCGGCGTGGGCCGAAAAGACGGCGATCGCGCCGCTCAACGGCTCCTTCCAGGCGTTCGTGACCGCGCTGCGCGTCGTCGAAGGCGACGACGCCGCCCGCGACTGGCTGCAGGCGCTGGCCGACAACGACGCGCCGACCCGGGAGAAGAACGGCCCCATCGTCGCCGACGTGGCCGCCGGCGAGCTTGAGGTCGGACTGGTCAACCACTACTACATCTATGAGAAGGCCGCCGAGGACGGCGTGTCCGTCGACGAACTCGACGCCAAGCTGCACTACTTCACCGGCGGAGACGCCGGGGCGCTCGTCAACGTCTCCGGAGTCGGCGTTCTCAACCACGCCGAAGGAGACGACGACGTCGCCGCGTTCACGTCGTACCTGCTGGAGACCGACGCGCAGGAGTACTTCGCGACCGAGACCTACGAGTACCCGCTCGTCGACGGCGTCGAGGGACCCGAAAACCAGCCGGCGCTTTCCGAGCTCGACCCGCCGGACATCAACCTCAACGACCTCGACGACCTGGAGACGACAGTGTCGATGATCCAAGAATCGGGGCTGGCCTGACC
>JBOGDN010000621.1:0-17579 GCA_050742995.1 Stackebrandtia sp.
GGGGGGGCGGGGGGTCACCGGGTGGTGAAGGCCGCGCGCTTGAAGCGTTCCTTGAGCATGGCTTCGTGGTCGGCTTGGCTGACGCCGTGGGTCTGCCGCCACAGCGCTCGGGCGCGGGCACGGGCACGGCCGGCCCTCCGCGCGGCGTCGGCGTCGAGGTCGGCGATGAGCTTGTGGCGCGGCATGTCGGCGAGGACGGCGCGGCGCTGGGCTGCGGTGGTAGTCACGGCGTCATCTCCATCTCCATGTCGGAGTCGGCCGGCAGCTCGGGCAGGCCGGCCAGCGCGTCCGCGACGGCCCGAGACAGTCTGCCGGCGCGGTCGAGGCGTCCGGCCTTGGCGGCTGCGGCGGCTTTGGCGGTCAACTCGAGGGCGCGTTCTTCGGCGTGTTTGCGGCGGGTGTGGATTTCGGCGGCGGTCAAACGTTCGCTCAGTTCCTGCCGTATCCGCTGGACGGCGGCGTTCACGGCCGCATCGGTGCGGTCCCTCGTCGCAGTCGCGGCGTCGACGTCGGCGGCCAGTCCCTTTAGCCGGTCGTGGTAGGAGGACCATGCGTCGGCGGAGTCGTGGTCGCTGGCGGACTTGGGCAGGCCCTCGGTGCCTTTGCCGATGAGGCGCCAGCCGCGGGCGAGTTGGCGTTCGCGGGCGCGTTTGCACTTGTCTGAGCAGTAGACGCGTTTGCGGCCGGGCCGGGCGGGTTCGGTGATGCTGTCGGCTTTGCGGGCGGTCTTGGGGCACTGGGCGCATCGGACGGTGCTGTTGACTTCTTTCAAGACGAGCTGTTGTGCGCATTCGGGTGAGCAGGTCACGGCCCAGTCCGGAATGGGGGCGTGCTTGTCGCGGAATCCCGCGGTCTGGACGATCTTGGTTGCGGGCACGGAGGTTCCGCACCGGTGGCAGGTGCGGGGCTCCCCGACTCCATAATTCTCCATGCGTTGAATTATACGCCGGAGGTGGGCAGAATCCGCCTATCCTTCTCGTCGTCTTCGAGCCGGCGCGTCGCGTCTAAGGCGCTGTGACCGGTTCGAGGACGGGCAGGCGACGTCGTGGACGGCGACGAGCTCCCATTCCTCGTCGCCTTCGATGCGGATGGCGGGTTCGCCGGTGCAGCCGTCGCACGGTGTCGCGCGGGACAGTTCGGTGATCATGTCGGCCAGGGCGCCGCGCCGGATCAGGATGTGGTCGCTCACGGGGTCGTCTCCTTTTCGCAGCAGTCGCAGTAGGTTGTTCCGGACGCGCACGGGCTGCCGCATCGTCCGCATCTGCCGTTCCGGGCGTCAGAATCCGGTGGCGCTGTCACCTGGTCTTCTGACGGTTCTGACGGTTCTGACACCCATTGCGGGGTGTGGTACCAGCCGCGCTTGGACTTGACCAGACGCCCAGAGTCGACGAGCCGTTTGAGGTACGTGTGGACGTTTTCCCCGAACGCATCGGACAACCGTTCGGCCTTGACTCCGTGCGGGTGCCGCTGATCGCGCCTGACGAAATCGATCACCTTAAGCGAGACGTCGCCCAGCCCGGCGGACTCCTCTCGGCGCTGCACTTCGGCGGCCGCTTCGGCGAGGTCGTCGCCGCGCAGGGTCCACGCGCATCCTTCGAAGGCGACGGCGTACTCGCCTTCGGCCACGTCTCGTCCGGTGACCTTCAGCAGTCCGTCGCCGGCCTGCCGTTGGCGCGACAGCACCACGATGGTGTCGGCGGCGCCGGCTAGGCCGTGGGTGCCGCTGACGCTGTCGACGAAGTCCTCGGAGGCGGCCTTGCGGTCGTGGTGGAGCACGACCACGGCGACGCCGGGATGGTCGTCTGCGACGCGTTTGAGGCTTGAGCCGATCCGGTAGTCACGTTGGTAGGCGGACTCGCCGTAGGCGGCCGGCGGCATGACCTTGCCGAGGGTGTCGACCACGATCAGGCCGGCGTCGGGATGCTGCTCAAGATAGGCGTCGATCGTTGCGACGGCCTGTCCTGCCTGGAGTCGGGTGAGGTAGTCGAAGGTCGCCGGAATCGTCTCGCCGGGCCGCAACATGTGGCAACGGTCCTTCATGCGCCGGTCGCCGTCCTCCAGAGCCAGGTACAGCACTCGGCGCGGCCGGGGGACGTCGATCGCGCCGAGGGCGCGACCGCCGGCCGCCACGGCGAGCAGCATGTCGAGAATCAGCCACGACTTCCCGACCTTGGGCGGGCCGATCAGCAGCGTGAATCCTTCGGGCGCCAGCCCCGGCACGGCATACCGCAGCGGCGGGAAGTCCTGAGCCTCCAGCCAGGCGCCGTTGCGCAGAACCCTTAAGCAAGTCATCCCCGGAAGGGCCGTCAGAACTGTCAGAACTGTCAGAAACGTCGGACGCGTCAGCAGGCGGGTTGTCGGCGACCAGCGTGTTGAAGTCGACAGCCTCGCTCACCGCGCCTCCCCCGGGAAGTCGTCCGAACCGAACCGCCTCCGGTTGTTCGCTACGGCCGCGGCCCTCACGCATCTGGAGCACCGGCCGCCGCACGACGGCGCGCCGCACGGCCCGGTGATCAGCTCTGACCGCTGGCGCTCCAGTTCCGCGCGGCCGGGACGGTCGGCCAACCGCTGAATGCCGGCTATGGCCCACGACCACTGTGCGTCCGATTCGGCCTCGCCGTGGCACCTGCCGACGTCATAGCCGGTCGCGTAACCCAGCCGGTAGCCGTTTTCGAACGTGGCCCGCTCGGCGGCGAGATCAGTGGCCAGGCGATCGGCGAGGTCGGTTACGCTGATGACGTTGTTGACGGCCTTGGCGACCTCGACACCTGCCGTCCCGGTTCTCTGCTGGGGCGGCATCATTTTTGTCCGCGTCATCTAGATCGCCCCCTCGGGCCGGACGGTGTGCGCGGTGAGCCACGCTTCGATGTCGGCGCGGCGGTACCGGACGCGCCCCGACCGGCCGCGGCCCTTGGTGTAGGCCGGTCCCTGATCCAACCAGCGCCAGTTCGCGAGCGTCTGAGCTGGGATGCCGTACGTTTCTTCGACCTGCCTAGGTGTCATGAGCAGGTCGCCGGCGATGGATTCTCTCATTCTCGCCTCCATCTATTCATTTCTGAATAGATTCATGGTATGATTATGCTATGAGCCAGACAGTAGCACGGGACTTGGGACAGTTGCTAGGGCCTAGCATGTACCCCATGAGTCCGACACCTGGAAAACCGATGCAGACCGGCCCTGCCGCCAAAACCGTTGCCGCCAATCTTCGGCGGCTCCGTGGAGCACGCGGCATATCGACCAACCAACTGTCGGCCCTGCTGACAAAGATCGATCATCCGATCGCGCAATCGTCGATCAGCAACATCGAGGCCGGCCGCCGCCGCGTCGACGTCGACGACCTCGTCGCCCTCGCGGCCGCGCTCGACGTGTCGCCCGTGACGCTGCTGCTGCCCGCCTCCGACCCCGGCGACCGCGTGCCGATCGTCGGCAAGATCAAGGCGGGCTGGGAGCACGCGTGGCGGTGGATGCACGGCGAGACGTCGCTGACGGGCATGACCGCGATGCGGAACGAGACGTTCCTCAACCAGAACCGGCCATACCAGGGAACCCCGATGCAGGAGACCAAGTGGTTCCTGTCGCTACGCGACATCGAGCCGCCGTTCCTGCTGACCGCGTGGCGCCGCGACGACCGCAGCGAGGTCGAAGTGAGCATGTGGGCCGGGGTTGCCGCCGAGAACAAGCACGACGACCTACACGGCCTGCCGCGCAAGACGGAGGGCGAGTGATGGCCCGAGTGTGGATTGAGGACCGCGCCGACCACGCCGAATACCAAGCGGCCCTGGCGAAGTACAAGGCAGGCAAGGGCAGGGGCAGGCGGAACCCGCCCGGCCGGTGGCGGGTGCGCTGGTACGACCCGGCCGGCAAGGAGCGGTCCAAGACGTTCGGTCGCAAGCCCGACGCCGAAGACTTCCAGAGGGACACCGAGCGCGGCCTCGCCGGCGCCGGCGGAGCGGTCTATGTCGACCCGAAGGCGCGGGCCGTGCCGCTCGCGAACGTCGCCGAATCGTGGTTCATCGCGAAGTCGCCGAGCTGGGGTCCACGGACGAAGCGGAACTACCGCGAGATTCTCGACGGCTACGTGATTCCGCGGTTCGGCTCCGGCCCGGCCGCGGCGGTCGGCTACGAGGAGGCCGCGGCGTGGTTGGCGGGTCTGCTGGGCAAGCCGGGTCTGACGGGGTCGGACAAGCGGAAGATCGGCGCCTCGCGGCTGCGGGGTATCCACCTGGTGCTCTCGGGCGTGCTCGACTGGGCGGCGAAGGCCGGCCGCATCCAGGCCAATCCGATCGCGCGACTCGACACGCTCCCGTCGAAGCCGGCGTCGAAGCGGCGGTACCTGACTCATGAGCAGGTCGACGTGCTCGCCGGTGCGGTCGGGAGCCTGGAGACCGCCCACGGCAAGCCCAAACCGGGCCGGGAAATGTACCGGGTGATGGTCCTGGTGCTGGCGTACTGCGGGCTGCGCATCGGCGAGGCGCTCGCGCTCAAGGCCGGCGCTGTCGACCTGGCCGACCGCCGTCTGCACGTGGTCGAAGCCTACGGAGAAGACGAGGCCGGGAAGATCGCGCTCGGGCTGCCGAAGGGCGGCAAGACGCGCGTGGTCGGCCTGCCGGCCTTCCTGGCCGAGGAGCTCAAGCCCTACGTCGAGGGGCAGGGCGAAGACGCGCTCGTGTTCACGTCTCCGCGGGGCGATGCGATCCGGGCCCACAACTTCCGGCCGCGGATCTTCGCCTCTGCCGTCGACGCCGCCGAGCTGCCGGCCGGGCTGACTCCGCACTCCTTGCGGCACACGTTCGCGTCGCTGTCGGTCGCCGCGGGCGCCGACGTCAAAACCCTTCAAGCGGCGATGGGGCACGCCAGCGCGGCCATGACCCTCGATGTGTACGCCGACCTGTTCCCCGCCCGTGTCGGGGAGGTCGCCGACGCGCTCGGTTCGGCCCGTGACAAGGCCCTGATCGGAAGTGAGGAGGACACCGGCAAGCCGAAGTGATCCGTACAGAATCCGTATTCGGAAGCTCGACGCTTCCGGCCGACACCGAACTACATAGCGATTTACCAGCGTTTTCGATGTGAACTGGTGGAGCCGAGGGGAATCGAACCCCTAACCTCTGCCTTGCAAAGGCAGTGCTCTGCCAATTGAGCTACGGCCCCTGGGCACCGGTAATGCCGCCTCTGGCCTGCGTGGCCCGGGGCGGCGCGGTTTGTGAAGTTTAGCGTGACGCTCGCGGTGAGGTAAGTTCACGTCCTCTGCGGAAGTGGTGGCCTCGTGCCACAGGGCGCGCTCCTCGTTCATCGCCTTGACCTTCTTGGCGACGAGCGCGGCTACTCCCACCACACCCGCGATTATGATCAGCTTTTTCCACATCGGCACAGTCCCCCTAAATAGACGATAGACAGCCGGTGAAACCAGCTCAGCATACCGAAGCGTCCCGCCGAGTTCCCTGAGGGCGACGCGGACGCGCTGCTGCGGAGGCAAGGTTCAAGGTCCTCCTTGCTCCGCTGCGGAGGATGAGGGATTTGAACCCTCGATCGGGGGTTACCCGAAACTCGATTAGCAGTCGAGCGCCATAGACCGGACTAGGCGAATCCTCCAGCGGCGACCCGCTTCTCGCGAAGCGTGATCGCCGACGCGCAGATCATACCGTTCCGTCTGAGGGGCTTTCCACGTGGTTTGTCACGGTGTCGTCGCCGCGTTGCGCCGTCGTCCTCCTACACGGTGAATAGGCAGGTCGTTCGTGTAGCGGGCGTACCCTTGCCCAATGCAGTCGAAATTCCGCATAGCGGCATATGGGGTGGTGTGGGACGACCAGGGGAGAATCTTGTTGGCGCGGGGTTCGTCCAGGGCGGACGATCCCGGATGGTGGTTTCTGCCCGGCGGCGGCGTGGAGCACGGCGAGCACCCGCGCGACGCGGTGGTGCGCGAATTCGCCGAGGAGACGGGTCTGAGCGTCGACGTCGACAGGCCGCGCGACGCGATCTCGGCCATCACGTCGAAGAACGTGCACAACAACGCCGTCATCTTCGACGTGCGCATCAACGGAGGCGTGCTGCGTCCGGAGCAGAACGGCACCACCGACCACGTGCAGTGGGTGTCGCCGTCGGAGATCGAGGGGCAGCCGATGACCCCGTTCGTGTCCGCGGTGCTCGGCTGGACGGTGCCCGAATCGAGGCTGTCGACCAAGAAGAAGGTCGAGGGACCCCGGCCCACTCCGCCGCGGCGGGCCAAGCGGGGCAGGAAGCGGCGCGGACAGCGCTTCGGCGCTTACGGCCTGGTCAGCGACGTCGAGGGCCGGCTGCTGCTGGCGCGCATCTCGGACGGGTACCCCGGCGCGGGCTGCTGGCATCTGCCTGGGGGCGGTGTGGACTTCGGGGAGCAGCCGCGCGAGGCCCTGATGCGCGAGATCGCCGAGGAGACCGCGCAGCAGGCCAAGGTCCAAGAGCTTATGGACGTGACGTCCTTCCGGCATCGCCGTGCGGTCGGGCCGGAGGGCTATCCGCTGGACTGGCACGGGGTGCGCGCCATCTATCGGGCGTTCGTGGAGGACCCGAGCCCGGCGCGGGTGGTCGAGACGGCCGGCGGCTCCACCTCCGAATCCAGGTGGTGGGAGCAGACAGACCTGCCCGACCTCCCGGTGTCGGCGGCGCTGGGCGAGGCCTTGCGGATCGCCGAAGATCTGGCCTGACGGGCCCGCCCGCGGGACGTCGCCGCAGCCGCCTCATCCGCCTCGCGCATCCCGCTAGACGCCTTATATTCGGCCCGCCGCATTCATCCCGGTTGACAGGGGAGGAGTGGCGCGAAAGGCGCATAATGTGCCATGGTGTACGTCGCGCTTGAGGATTCTTGGTGGACGGCCGGCGACGGCAACGGAAACCGATTGCCCCGGATCCTTCGCTGACAGGCAGTATAAGGAGGATGAATGCGTCCCACCCCCTGGCGACGTCGTCATGCGTCCGAGAGCCCGGCCCCGGCTGGACCCTCACGTCGTCGCTGGCGCCGCGGTGGCTCGTTGGCGCGTCGGCTGGTGGCAATTCGGCCGATTCGCCCGATTCACACGTTGCGCAGGCGTCGGCGTTCGCAAGACGTCGTCGTCATCGAGGCGGTCGAGGCGACCGCCCCGGTAAGCCCGGCCCCGACGACGGAAGCGGCGCTCACCCTGCCCGACGAGGACGTCGACGCCCCTCCGACGCCGATCTCGCTGCTGCCCGGAGAGCCGACCGCCCGCCGCCGCTTCCTTTTCGCGGCGGCCAACGCGTGCACTGTGCTCAGCGTGGTATGCGGCATGTCGGCGATCATTCTCGCCCTGCACGGCGAAGTCGCCTTCGCGGCGGCGCTGTTGTTGGGCAGCATCGTCATGGACGCGCTCGACGGCCCCGTGGCACGCCGGTTCGGCGTGGCGAGCCCGTTCGGCGCGCAGATGGACTCGATGGCCGACATGTGCTCCTTCGGCATCGCCGCCCCCGTCGTGGCGTTCCAGTGGCTGCAAGGAGACCTGCCGATCTGGCCGGTCGGCGGCGCCTGCGTGCTGATGGCCGTGTGCGCGGCCATTCGACTCGCCCGCTTCAACGTCTCCCCCAAGGACGGTCGCTACTTCTCGGGAGTGCCGACGACCCTGGCCGCCACGGTGCTCGCCGTCAGCGTCCTGCTGCTGACGACCGTTCACATCGCCATGGCGGCGGGCATGGCCGTGCTCGCGTTGATGATGGTCTCCGGATTCCCGTACGCCAAGCTGGGTCAGCTGCGCCGCGCTCCCGTGTGGCTGTGGCCCCTGCCGGCCGGAGGGCTGCTGCTGGACGTCGAGGCGACGTTCCTGGTTTTGGTGGCCGTTTACCTGGTCAGCGGCCCGCTGTTGTGGGCGCTGCATCGCCGCGGCGCGCGAGTCGCGGCGGCGGCCTGACCGGACGCCGCAACAAGCTTCACGTCAAGCGCCGGCCGCGTTGCGCGGCCGGCGCTTTCACGTGAGACGACGCCGAAACGGGCCGAGGCTCAGCACGCCCAGCGCGGGAAACATCGCGCCGGTTCGCTGGGTTCCTGTCCGTTGTCGGGCGGCGACTGGCTGCCCGGCGCCGGCGCCGAAGGCGTCGAGTCGTCGCCGTCGTCGTTTCCGGGTGGTTCGACTCCCGACGACACCAGGTACTCCACGGAGGACCCCGCGGCGGCGTTCGTCCCGAACACCGTTCCCGCGGGACATTGCGAGAATCCGGCGTCGTCGACGCGTACCGGTTCGAATCCGGCGTCGGTCAGCAGCGTCTCGGCCTCGGCCGGCGTGACGCAGTCCATCGCGGGCACCGCGTTCGACGGGGCCACGCTCTTGACCATCGACTCCTTCGGTTCGGGGAAGTTGCCCGGATCGGTCCCCTCTGTCGCGTCTCTCAACGTGTACGACACCGCCTCGTGCGGCTTGTTGAGCATGCTGGTCGGGACCTCCTCCTTGCGATAGTCGGGATTGGCGATGAATCCCGACGTCGTGGTCTCCGAAGTGCCCGCCACGAACCAGGAGGCCTGGTTGCTGTCGGTGGTGCCGGTCTTTCCGGCGATCGGCGAGTCCACGATGCCCTTGGCTTCGGGGTAGGTGGCGCCGTCGCACTTGCCGGCCTGCGCCTGGTCTCCGACCGGGCAGCGCATCGCGTCGGCCGCGGCGTTGGCCACGTCGCGTTTGACGGCCTGGTCGCACGCGGGGTCGCCCGCGTCCAGCTCGGAGCCGTCCGGCGCGACGATGCTCTCCACCGGCAGCGGCTCGCAGGCCTTGCCCTCGGTCAGCGCGACCGAATACGTCCTGGCAAGGTCCAGCGCGGTCATGTCCGCCACGCCGAGGGTCAGCGAGCCCCAGGTATCCGGCTCGTAGCAGGGCCAGCCGGCCTCGGCGTCCTCGGTCTCGCCGTCGCAGCCGGGCGTCGCCCGGTCCTTGTCGGCCGGGTTGCGCCAGTCGATCCCCAGCTTTTCGGCCATCTCCACGACCTTCGGGGCGCCGACCTCTTCGATCAGCTGCACGAAGTAGGTGTTGATGGAGCGGCCGAAGCCCACGTACATGTCGGCGGTTCTGTCCATCCAGCTCGGGTTGGCGTTCTCCGGGCACCAGGCGAGTTCCCCGGAGGGGAGGCTCTTGCCGCAGCTCGCCTCGCTCGGCTCGTAGCCGGCGCCGTAGAGCTTGGAGACGTAAGGACTCTTGTTGCGGTACGTCTTGTCCAGCTTCATGCCGTCGTCGAGCGCGGCCATCAGCGTGAAGTACTTGGCGGTCGACCCCACCTGGAAGCCGGCGCCGGCCTCGCCGCTGTATTCGCCGCCGGTCACCAGCGGCACGGTCGTGGCCGGATAGTTGCCCTTGTCCCCTTCGGCGGCTCTTGAGGGATCAGAATGCTCGCCGTTGTCCGAATCGTCGAGGCTGTACTCGCGATTGAGCGCCAGCGCGCGCATCGAACCGGTGTCGTTGTCGAGCGTCACCGTGCCCATGGCGAACGGATCCTTCTCGCTCACCCGGTCCGTGACGTGTTTTTGAGCCTTTTCCTGCAGGTCAGGCTCGAGCGTCGTGTGTATCTCGAACCCGCCGCGCTTCAGGAGGGCCAGCCGCTCCTCGGGCGAATCGCCGAGCCGCTCGTTGTTCATCCACCACTGTTTGAGATAGTCGCAGAAAAAGCCCCAGTCGAGCTTGTCAGAGGGTACCGAGACGCACTCGTTGGGCTGGTCCTTCAAATCCAGCTCGAGTTCGCGTTCCTTCGCCTCTTCGGCTTCTTCGGGGGAGATGGCCTTGGTGTGGACCATCTGGTCCAACACGTAGTTGCGGCGCGTGACGGCGTCGCCCTGGGCGTCTTCGTCGACGGTCGGGTCGATGGTTCCGGGGGCCTTGGGAAGCGCGGCCAGCAAAGCGGCCTCGTGCAGTTCCAGTTCATCCGGAGCCTTGCCGAAGTAGGCGCTGGCGGCCGCGTGGATCCCGTAGGACTGGTTGCCGAGGTACACCAGGTTCAGGTAGCGCTCCAGGATCTCCTCCTTGGAGTACACCTTCTCCACCGCCACCGCGTAGCGCATCTCCTTGATCTTGCGCTCGGGAGTGTCCTCAGTGGCTTTGAGGATTTCCACGTTCGACTTCGCGTTGTACGTCAGCGTCTGCCGGACGAACTGCATGGTGATCGTCGAAGCGCCTTGTTCGACTTCTCCGGAGCCTTGATTCGCCACCGCCGCGCGAATAACCCCGAGGGCGTCTACGCCGTTGTGTTCATAGAAGCGCGTGTCCTCGGCGGCGATAAGCGCGTCGATCATGATTGGCGCGACCTCGTCCAGGGAAACCGGCTTTCGATTCTCGTCGTAGAAGGAGGTGATGAGACTGCCGTCCTTGGCATACACCCACGTGCGTTGGGGAGGCGGCTCCTCCTTCAGTTCCGCAGGGAGGCTCTCGAAGCCGTCGGCGCTGGCCTTGGCGGTCAGTCCCGCGACGGCGAGTGTCGGGAACGCCGCCGCGGCCACCACCAATCCCGCGAGCAAGCCGCAGACGAGCAAAGCCGTGGCATTGGAGGAGAGACTGCGGTCTCGGATGATCTTCTGCTGCACGGCTTCAGACTACGTGATTCGTACATACCGGCCAATCGGTCATTTGTTCCCCCGCGCCGTCGACGTGCGCGGACGAGGGTCGCCGATTTAGCGAATTTTGACGACGGAGGGTGACGGACACTTGCTGTACTCGGTAAGTAGTCATATAGTAACGAAGCGTGTACTGTCCGGTGTCGACGCATGGATGGCAGGCCTGTGTCGGCGCCTGGTTCACCAGGTCAGAGAGGGATACAGGGGGTTAGGCGCATGACGATGATGGTTGATTGGGCTTCCGCGGCAGCCTGCCGAGAGGGCGACCCGGACGCGTTGTTCGTCCAGGGGGCAGAGCAGAACACGGCGAAGAAGGTCTGCAAGGCCTGTCCGGTGCGGATGGAATGTCTGGCGGATGCCCTGGACAATCACGTCGAATTTGGAGTGTGGGGTGGAATGACGGAACGGGAGCGGCGCGCGCTGCTGCGCAAGCACCCGGACGTCACCAGTTGGAGAAGAGTGTTCGAGGCGGCCTTGGACAAGGAAGCCTCGTCGCGGCGCGATCGCATACTCACGATGGTGAGCTGAGCGACTCGCCAACGCTGCGCAGGTCCTCCAGGTCGTGCACGTCGGCGGCGAACGCCGGAATGCGCGCCTGGGGGACCCCAGGGCACGCGGTGGTGTACCGGGCGGCGATCCGCTGCTCGGCGGCGACCCTGGTCACCAGGCTGGCGTGCACTCGCAGCACGTCGGCGGTCGGCGACGTCGCCCCCGAGTCGTCGAGGCCTTCGGCGGCGCCGAGCGCACGCTGCGCCGAAAGTCCTTCCGCGGCCACGCGGTGAGCGCGGTTGAGCACCAGTCCGGCCAACGGCATGCGCTCCTCGGTGAGGCGGCGCGTGAAATAGACGGCCTCCCGGATCGCGTCCGGCTCGGGCGCGGCCACCACGAGAAACGCGGTCTGCGCGTCTTGCAGCGCCCGGTATGTGGCCTCGGCGCGGGTGCGGAAACCCCCGAAGGTGGAATCGAGGGACGCGGCGAACGTGGCGATGTCGCTGAGCATCCGCCCGCCGAGCACCTTGTTGACCGCGCGAGTGAAGAACGACATCGACGACGTCATCAGCGAAAAGACGCTGTGCCCGCCGCGCGAGGGCGATGTGAGCACCCGGATCATCCGACCGTCGAGGAAGCGGGCAAGCCGCGCCGGCGCGTCGAGGAAGTCGAGCGCCGAACGCGACGGCGGCGTGTCGACCACGATGAGGTCCCACTTGCCGTCGGCGCGCAGCTGAGCGAGCTTTTCCATGGCCATGTACTCCTGCGTGCCCGCGAAGGTGCCGCTCATGGCCTGGTAGAAGGGATTGGCGAAGATCTCGCCGGCCTGCTCGGGCGTGGTGTGCGCCAGCACCACCTCGTCGAAGGTGCGCTTCATGTCGAGCATCATGGCGTCGAGGCCGGCGCCGTCGACCCCCGCGACGGCGCGGGGAGTGTTGTCCAGCTCCGAAAGCCCAAGCGACTGCGCGAGCCGACGCGCCGGGTCGATGGTGAGCACCACCGTGCGTCGCCCGTGGACCTCGGCGGCGCGCAGCGCCAGCCCGGCCGCGGTCGTGGTCTTGCCGACGCCGCCGGAGCCGCAGCACACCACCACGCGGACCTCGGGATCGCCGATCATCGCGTCGACGTCCAGGACGTCGGGGGTGTTCACGGCGACCCCTTCGGAGTCGAAGCCGAATGGCACTGTCGCAACAGGTCGGCGAGGTCGTAAAGTCCTGAAAGGTCGATGCCGTCGGCGATCAGCGGCAGCTCGACGATGGGACGGCCCAGCTGGCCGAGCTCTTCGCGCAGCCGCGATTCGACGGCAAGCCGGCGCTGATGCTCCTTGGCTTCGGCGGCAAGGCCGGCGACCGTGCCGGCGTCTCCGGGAAGTCCGGCCGCGGCGAGGTCGCGGCGCAGCCCCGCCTTGGTCACCCGCGCGCCGTCGAGCAGCGGGGTGCTCACCGCGTTGACGATCACGTTGCCCACCGGCAGCTTCAGCGCCGACAGTTCGGCCACGGCGTCGGCGGTCTCCTGCGCCGGCATCTCCTCAAGCCGCGTCACCACGTGCACCGCCGTGCGCCCGGAGTGCAGCAGCCGCGCCACTCCGTCGCTGTGGGTGCGGATCGGCCCGACGCGCGCCAGCTTCGACGCCTCGACGGTGACGTTCAGGAACCGCGATATGCGTCCCGTCGGCGGCGCGTCGAGCACCACCGCGTCGTAGACGCGGCGTCCGTGGTCGGTGCGGGTGGCCGCCTCCTTGACTTTGCCGGTCAGCAGGATGTCGCGCAGGCCGGGGGCGATGGTGGTGGCGAAGTCGATGGCGCCGAACTTGCGCAGCGCCCTGCCCGCCCGTCCCAGTTTGTAGAACATGGACAGATAGTCCAGCAGGGCTTCCTCCGCGTCGACGGCCAGCGCGAACACCTCGCCTCCGCCGGGCGCCGCGCCCACGTGGCGTTCGTCGTACGGCAGCGGCGGGGAGTCGAAAAGCGGAGCGAGGCCCTGCCTGCCCTCGACCTCGATGAGCAGCGTGCGCCCGCCCGGCGGCGCCAGCGACATCGCCAACGCCGCGGCGACCGTCGTCTTGCCGACGCCGCCCTTGCCGGTGATCACGTGGACATGGGGCGCGTCGGAGGTCTGCCGGCCCCCGGGTCGTCGATCCGACCTGGACTCGGCGGGGACATCGGACGGCATCGGCACAGCTTACGTCGCCGATTTGGAACGCCCGGTTCAAGCGTCGCGCTCAGCCGCGCAGGTCACTCGCCCATGTCAAAGCCGCACACCCGCCAGGTGTCGTCGGGGTCGCCGGTGACGACGGCAAAGGTCCACGTGGCGGTCTCGGCGGTGATTTCGAGGGTGACCTCGGCGGTGACGAGGGCGGTCTCGCCGTCGTTGGCCTCCTCTTCGACGTTCGCCCAGGTGAAGGGCTCGGCGATCTCGTCGGATTCGGGCAATCCGTCCATGAGATCGAGCGCGTCGTTGAGGCTTCCCGACTGGGACTTGCACGTGTAGGACGCCGCCTCGACGGCGTCGCGCTCCACGAGCAGGGCGTTGAGGAATCCGTCCACCTGCTCGGCCGGGCTTGACCCGGGCGTCCACTGGCCCGTCAGCCAGACGCCGCCGCCGACGATCGCGGCGGCGAAGCCGACGATGACGGCGACGACGCCGGCGAGCATCAGGCCGGAGCGCGGCCGCGGAGTCGGCTTGTCGGGCCGCTCCTCGGACTCCTCGGCGGCGGCGGGAGTTTCGGATGACTCGTCGGTCATGTTGGCGTCCTTAGACTTTGGGGCCGTGCGTCATATTTAACGCCTCAACGACCGAAGGGTTGCGCGGGCGCGGCCGAAGCCGCGTTTTTTGCTCGCTATGCTCCCGACCATGCAGAAATGGGAGTACGTGACCGTGCCGCTGCTGATCCACAACACCAAGCAGATCCTGGACACCTGGGGCCAGGACGGGTGGGAGCTCGTCGCGGTGGTCCCCGGACCCAACTCGGAGCAGTTGGTCGCCTACATGAAACGTGCGAAGGAGTAGCAGTGGACCCGTACGAGAACCTGCGCAAGCTGGGGATCACGCTTCCGACGGTGGTGCCGCCGGTGGCGGCCTACCAGCCCGCCGTGCGTTCCGGCGACCACGTCTACGTCTCCGGCCAGGTGCCGATGGTCGAGGGCAAGGTTTCGGCCGTCGGAAGGCTCGGCGAGGGCGTCTCCGTCGAGGAGGGCGCCGCGGCGGCCCGCGTGTGCGCCCTCAACGGCCTGGCGGCCGTGGAGGCGCTGGTCGGCCTGTCCGCGGTGCGGCGCATCGTCAAGGTCGTCGGCTTCGTCGCTTCGACGCCCGACTTCGTCGACCACCCGAAGGTCGTCAACGGCGCCAGCGAGGTGCTCGGCGAGATCTTCGGCGACGCCGGCACGCACGCTCGCGCCGCCGTGGGCGTGGCCGCGCTGCCGCTGGGCGTGCCCGTCGAGGTGGAAATGATCGTGGAGCTTGCGGAACGATCCTGAAGCGCTGCGTGGAGCTTGCGGAACGATCCTGAAGCGCTGCGTGGAGCCTGCGGGCTCGCAGCGCCTTTGACCTGCCCGGGCTCCCGAGCGGCGGGAAAATCTCAGCCGCCTGTCAGCACCGCCACGTAGGCTCGCCTGTGTGACGAGCGTTTCAGGTCTGGACGGACAGCTGCCCGCCTGGGCGACTTTGGTGCGCGCGCGGAACCCCGGTCCCATGACCCTCGACGGCACCAACACGTGGGTGATCGCCGGGGAGGACGGCGCGCTCGTCGTCGACCCCGGCCCGGACTTGCCTGAACATCTGGAAGCCGTCGCCGGACTCGGGCCGGTGCGCGGCGTGCTGCTCACGCACGGCCACCCCGACCACGCCGAGGGCCTGGAGCGCTTCGAGTCCCTGACCGGCGCGCGCGTCGTCAACCCGTCCGAGGGACGTCCGCTGCGCCACGGCGATCTGGAGATCGCGACCCTGGCCACGCCCGGCCACACCTCGGACTCGGTGTCGTTCCACGTCGCCGGCGAAGCGCCCGCGGTGTTCACCGGCGACACCGTCCTTGGCCGCGGCTCCACCTCGGTGCTGTGGCCCGACGGGAACCTCGGCGACTACCTGGAGAGCCTGGTGCGGCTGCGCGGCCTCGGCGCGATACCCGTGCTGCCCGGCCACGGACCGGTCCGCCCCGACTGCGCCGCGGCGGCCGAGGAGTACCTCGCGCACCGACGCGACCGGCTGGAGCAGGTCCGCGGGGCCCTCGCCCGGGGCGACTCCACCCCGGGCCAGATCGTCGCGTGGGTCTACGCCGACGTCGACCGCGCGCTGTGGCCGGCCGCCGAACTCACCGTCCGCGCACAGCTCGAATATCTGAAAGAAAGTGACGGGGAACATATTTCTGACGGCGGCGGTTGGAACGAACCGTGAGCTGTCCCTTCTGCGGCGTCGACGCCGTCGTCCCCGGCGCGCGTTACTGCTATATGTGCGCCGGCCCGCTGTCTCCGGTGGCTTCTTTGCCCGCCACGGAGCGACGCGTCGTCACCGTCTTGTTCTGCGACCTGTCCGACTTCACCGCCTGGGCTGAGGAACTCGACCCCGAGCGCGTCGGCGCCGTCACCGACCGCGTCCTCGCCGAATGCGCCAAGGCCGTCACCGAGTACGGAGGGCACGTCGACAAGCTGACCGGCGACGGCCTGATGGCCGTGTTCGGCGCGCCCATAGCTCACGACGACGACGCCGAGCGCGCCGTGCGCGCCGCACAGCGCATGCGCCGCACCGTGCGTCGGCTGCTGAAGACCGAGACCGGAGGCGGCGTGCCCATGGGCCTGCGCGTGGGCCTGCGCACCGGACTGGTCGTGGCGGGAGTGCAGGCGGCCGTGGAATACACCGTCATCGGCGACACCGTCAACACCGCCGCGCGCCTTGCCGACGCCGCACCGGTCGGCGAGGTCTACGCCGGCGCCGAGACCGTGGACGCCACGCGGCACATCGCGGCCTGGCGACGGCTGAACCCGGTGCGGCTGAAAGGCAAGCGCAAGCCGGTCGCCGCCTACGAACTGCTTGGTCTGCACGACGAGCCGGGAATCCGCGCCGGCCTCGGCGACCGCGCGCCCTTCGTCGGACGCGCCCCGGAGATGGGCCGCATCGCCGGACGGCTCGACGCCGTCGTCGACCGCGCCGAGCCGCTGTCCCTGGTGCTGACGGCCGAAGCCGGCCTCGGCAAGACGCGCATGGCGCTCGAGTCAGCACGTCTGGCCGCCGACCGCGGCGCGCGGGTGCTGTGGGTGCGCGCCGCCGCCTACGGCCAGGGCTACCGGCTTGGCCCCCTGGCCGACCTGGTGCGCAAGTCCGTCGGTCTGTCTATCGGCGACTCGCGCGACGCGGCCGAGCGGCAGCTGAACAAGGTCATCGAACGGCACGGCGGCGACGACCACGCCGACTCCTGCCTGCTCAACGTCGACTTGCTGCTTGCGGTCCTCGGCTACGGCCCGGCCCCGCAGACCGAAGGCAGACCCGGTCCCGCCGGCGACAGCCAGGCCGTGCCCGACGCCGTGCCCGACGTCGTCGCCGACCTGTTCAACCTGCTTGCCCGCGAATCGCCGCTGGTGCTCATCATCGACGACCTGCACGCCGCGACCACCCAGGCGCTGCACGTCCTCAGCACCGCGGTCGCCAAACTGGACGGGCCGATCCTCGTGGTCATGTTCGGCCGCCCCGACCTGGTGCGCACCGCCGGCGTCTTGACGCACATCTCCGAAGCCGAGGCGTACACCCTCGCCCCGTTGCGCGGCGACGACGCGGCCAGGCTGCTTTCGGCGTTCTGCGACAACGGCCACGTCGCTCCCGACGACGAGTCGCGGCTGCTGGCCACCGCGCAGGGCAACCCCTACTACCTGGCCGAGCTGGTCACCCTGCTCACCGAGCGCGGCATGCTCGTCGAACGCGACGGCCTGTGGCGTCTGGCGCCGGGATCGCTGACCGGTCGGCTGTTGTCGACCGACCTGGCCAGGGTGCTCACCGCCCGCATCGACGCGCTGCCGGCGGCCGCCCGCGAGCTGCTGCGCGAAGCCTCGGTCGTCGGCGACGTGCTCCCCGAGGCCTCCCTCGGCATGCTCAACCACGACGAAACCGCCCTCAACGAGCTGCTGTCGCGCCGCATGCTGCGCCGGCGGCGGCACGGCGGCTACAAATTCGTCACCCCACTGCTGCGCGAGGCCGCCTACGCGGGACTCGGAAAGGCCGAGCTCGCCGAGCGGCACGCCCGCCTGGCGCTGTGGGCCGCCGACTCCGGCGACCTCGACCCCGGCTACGCCGACGAGTTCGTCATCACCCACTCCACGCGCGCCGTCGCCCTCGCCGACGACATGGCGCTGTCGCCGAAAGCTCCGGCCTACGCCGTCGCCGGCGCCTGCGTCGCCGCGTTCAGCCGGGCCTCCGCCCGCGCCATGGACTCCGGCGACCCCGAGAACGTGCTGCGTCTGCTCGACCGCTCCGAGGAGCTGCGCGCGCTGTCGGTCGAAGACAGCCTGCTGCGCGGACGGGCGCTGCTGCGGCTGGGCAG
>JBOGDN010000622.1:0-7960 GCA_050742995.1 Stackebrandtia sp.
GTCCAACTCGTTCTTCGCCGTAACGATTGCGGTCGAAGCCTCACGGCCTTGTCCGCGGCCCCGCGCACAACCCCGGCGCGCTCGCGGACCTCGGCGGCGGACAACGCCGCAGCCACGTCGTCTCCTTCGGAGACGCCGCGCGTGATCTCGGCGGAGGTGGTGTCAAGATGCGGCTTCGCCGTTACCAGCGCGGCGATGGCTTGGTCCAAACTCGCCATGACAGCACGCTATGGCACCACACTTCGGCGGCGGCATGTTGGGTCGGAATGCCGACACAACGCACGCGACCCGGCGAAGCCGGGCCGCGTGCGGGTGTTTTCTGTACTTTTAAGCGCTGGTCGAATGCGCCCGCCTTGAGCGCCTTCATGAAGCCGGCGTAGGACGCCTCGTCGAGAGTCAGGATGGGGCGGTTGTCGGCCAACTTGCTGTCGGACAGCTGAGGAAGCACGCCTGCCAACCGCGCCTCCACGCATGTGCCGTTTTGACCAGGACTGCGGGAGGATTTTCGCCAGCCACCAGCCACCCGGGCCTCAACGCAGTTGCCGTTCTGGTTGGGGCTACGGGAGGACTTTCGCCACGGTCCGTTGATCGTCATCTCAGGTACTCCTCTATTAGGACCGACATCTGCCGAGCCGTGTCGAGCTCCTCGTTGTAGAAGGTCCCGACACGGCTGTCGGGGGCAATGTACTTGGCGGTGTGCGGGCTACCGACATAGATCACTGCCTCGGTTCCGTCGTCAAACTCTAGGACGCTGCACTCCACGCCCAGCAGGTTGTGCTTGCCCGCAGACAGCGGAGTCACATATATCTCCACGTGCGGCAGTTTCGCCAGCTCCAGCAAATGCTGCTTCTGCAAATCCATTACGCCGTCGCCAAGGTTCAACATCAACGCTGGTTCACCTATGACACAGGTCAATGGACGCCGAGACTTCATCCATCTATCGGCTCGATCGACCCTGAGCTGCTTGGCCACGTCGAGGTCAATCTTGCTCCACAGCGAAGTACGGGCTAGGGCTTCGACGATCGCCTCCATGTAGGCCCTGTGTTGCACCAGCAATGGAACGTAGACAGTGTCGTGGTTCTTGATCCGTGACGCTTGCTCTTCGCGCTGCTGGTATAGCCAGGCCCAGCCTTCCATGCCTGGCGAATAAGCATCCCACCATTTCTCGGCGTGAGTGGCTTCGGCTAGTTCCTCCAGATGCTCCGCCAGCTGCGGCTCGGTCTTGTAAAACTTGCACAGCTGCATCACCCGGCCGACGTCGACACGATCCTGCTGCCCACCTTCCAGACGTTCGATCGTGCGCTTGGCGCCGATGTGCTTGGGGATCTCGGTGATCGCGTATCCCTTGGGCCGTCCGGAGCGCGGCCGCGTGCGCTCCATCTTCATCTGTCGCCCCAACTCGACCACCGGCGTGCTGAGTTGGCTGCTGTTGTCAGGCATACACAAACTGTAGCGTCACCAGGACGTCGCATTCTGGCGCATACTTCGTGGCGCGTCACACTCGCGTCGCCAAAACTACTTCTTGTGTTCACATCGTCGCAGGTCATAGCGTCTTTCTCAACCACATTCGCATATCCCTCAAGGGGGTTGAGGAGATGTTTCCGCGCATCGACTGGTCGCCGCATTCCGCCCACTGGCCCGACCCGTGAACCGGGGCCACGTGCTTCTACTGCACCAAATGGCACCGCAAACCCACGCCATGGCCCTGCCGCGGGTCCGTCGTCGAAAGGCAGACCCAGCCGTGACCGCCCAAGCCACCAGGAACAAACACCTCCCCGACGCCAACGGCTGGTGTCTGGGCTGCTGGAAAGAAGAGTTCACCCACATCGCGTGGCCATGCCACCGCTACGTCTGGGCCAGCAAGGAGCTGTCCGATGACCTCGGATTCGTACGTCTCAATCGCAAAGATCAACCTTGAACGCCACCAAGCCGTCAAAGGCGTGTGCTGGCGATGCACCTGCTACTACCGCCAGCACGTGCCTTGGCCCTGCTTTCCCTACCAGCTGGCCGCATTCATTTTGAACCGCTAGATGTCGCGGAGCTTGTCGGCCAGGGTTTCCAGACCCACCGGCCCGAGGTTGAGCGCGGCGGTGTGCCAGGCCTTCAGGTCGAACTGGCTGCCCAGGCGGGCACGGGCTTCGTCGCGAGCGGCGAGCCAGGCGCGCTCGCCGAGTTTGTAGGACGGGGCCTGGGCGGGCCAGCCGAAGTAACGCACGATCTCCGGGTGGACGCGGTAGGGCTCGAGACGACCGCGATCGCGCAGCACCTCGCAGGCGGAGTCGAACGTCCAGCGTTTGCCGTGGCGGTCGCATTCGGGCGCGGGAATCGGCAGGTCCAGGTGCACTCCGATGTCGATGACGACGCGCGCGGCGCGCACCGCCGAGCCCTGCAGCATCCCGAGGCGCCGGCCCGGCGCCTCCAGCCAGCCGAGCTCGTCGGCGAGGCTCTCGGCGTACAGCGCCCAGCCTTCGGCGTGGCCGCTGATCGACGCGCCGGTGCGCGTGTAGCGGGACAGCCGGTCCGCCGACACCTTGGTCTGTCCGACCTGGAGATGGTGGCCGGGAACGCCCTCGTGGAAGACCGTGGTGGCTTCCGACCAGGTTTCGAATCGGCGACGATTGCCCAGCGGCCACCAGGTGCGGCCCGGCCGGCTGAGGTCCTCTGTGGGTCCCGTGTAGTACGCCGCGCCGGCGCTGGAGGCGCGCACCAGCACCACGTCGACGTTCTTCAGCCTGGGGTCGATGTCGAAGTGCGTGCCGTCGAGCTCGCTGATCGCGGTCTCGTGAGTCTCGCGCAGCCAGTCGAGGTACGCGTCCTCGCCGTCGACGTACTCGCTGGCGTCCAGATGCGTGACGACCTGCTGGAGGCTGGCGCTGGGCAGAATCCGGTCGGCTTCGGCGGCGATCTCGGACTCGACGCGCCGCAGCTCCTCCCAGCCCCACTCGTAGGCCTCCAGCGGGTCGATGTCCGCGCCGAGCGTCAGCCGGGAGGCGATCGCGTAGCGCTCCGCCCCCACTCCGTCGGCTTCGGCGGCGACCGGCGCGTACCGGTCCTTCAAGAAGGCGGCGGTTTCGGCGTAGGCGGCGTGGATCGCGTCCACGGCCGACTGCAGCCGCCCGCGCACCGGGACGTCGGCGTATTCGCCGAGCAGGGCGTCGAAGGACTTCGCCTCCACGTACTTTTCCGCCTGCGTCGCCGCCTCCAGCGCCTGCCGGCGCGCGGCGACGACGCCGCGCTCCATCCCGATCTCCAGGCAGCGCCGCCAGCCGGCCATCAGGTCGGGGACGCCGGCCAGCAGCTCGGCCTTGCGACGCCACTGCTCGTCGCCGCCGCCGGGGATCAGGTCCGCGTAGTTGCGGAACAGCTGCACCACGCCGAACGGGGCGCGCAGCGTCCGCATCCACTCGCCGGAGTCGTAGGAAGCCAGACCGGCCCGCAGCCGCTCCCGCAGGTGGTCGGCGGCCAGCTGGTCGGCCGGGGTCTCGATCGGAAGCGCGTCGAGACGGCGCAGGGCTTCGCGGTCCCGCTCCGCCTGCGCGGCCAGCCCGTCCGGCCCGAAGTCGAACGCGGGGTCGTCCACCTCGATCCCCGCGGAGACCGCAAACACCGGGTTGATGCGGGCGACGGCGCGGACGTGCTCGTCGCACAGCTCAAAGACAGGAGTGTTCATAGTTCCGGCACCTTACACCGCATGAGACGGACGCTCACACCTCGAACGTGAACACAGCGGTGTGGACGGTCCCGTCTACTTTGAAGTCGAGATACGCGACGTAAGCCCCGGTCGACGGCACGGCCGCCCAGAACCGCATCGCGTCGCCGACGCCCTCGTCGTCGGGATGAACGTGCAGGAACCCCAGGTCCGACTCCCGCAGGATCGCCAAGTGCCCCTTCGCCCCCAGATACGGCTCGAGTTCGGCCGGCTCGCCGTCGGCGGCGACGCTGACGAGCAGCGGCTGCGACACCCCCGCCTCGGGGGAGAACTCGACGGAAACCGCGAAGCCGTCCGGCGTGGAGTCGGACGGCGAACGCGGGTCGTAGTCGCCGGGAACCGAGACGTCGACGCCGAGAGTCAGCGGCGTCTCCTCGTCGCCGGAGACGACGGTGAAGTCGGCGATCATCCGCCACTCGCCCGGATGGTCGAAGAGCGTCTCGACGCGCCACACGCCGGTTTCGGCGTCAAGCGAGGGGTGGAGATGCTGATACCCGAAGAGGTCGCGCCGCACCGCGAACAGGTGCATCGGCTTGTCGTGGACGACGGCGAAGTCCGTCGCCGCCTCGCCGTCGGAGGTCTCCACGGTGAACGCCCACTCCTGGGGCTCTTCGGAGTCGGCGTAGGCGAGCCGCTCGGCGACCAGCGTGTATCCGGCCTCCGACGCCGAAAGCCCTCCGGGGACGTCGGCGACTTCCTCGCCGGCGTCCCCGGAGGGACCGTGCATGTGACCGCCGTCGGCCTGCTCGCCCGAGTGCTCCCCGGCGGCGCCGTCGTCGGCGGGAACCGGCGCGACGACTCGGCTCACGCCGACGCCGAGCAGCAGCGCCACGGCGAGCGCGCCGACGATCGCCGGCAGCCAGGCCCGCAAGGGCGCGTCAAGTTTGGACTGCGGTCCGGACGGCCGCTTTCCGGCGGGCTCGTCGTCTTCGGGGCCCTCCACCCGCGGTTCCTCCATCAGTCGACGGCGCCGGTGAGTTCATAACCCGCTTCGTCGACGGCGGCGCGCACCGCCTCGTCGGTCAGCGCGGCCTGCGAGGTCACCTTCACCGCCCCGGCCTTGAGGTCCACGTCCACACCGGTGACCCCGTCGATGGCCGAGACCTCTTCGGTCACGGCCTTGACGCAGTGGTCGCACGTCATTCCGGTCACGCCATAAGTTCGCGTCGTCATATCTGCGGTTCCTCTCGCAATACGGACTGTAACGACCGCACCAGGCGGGCGATCGCTTCGGCGGCTTCCTTGACCTTCTCCTCGGCTACCGTGCCCCCCTGGGCGCCCGCCTCGGCGACGCAGTGCCCCAGGTGCCCTTCCAGGAGGTGAAGAGCCACGGCCTGCAGCGCTCGGTTCGCCGCCGAGATCTGCGTCAGGATGTCGATGCAGTAAGAGTCCTCTTCGACCATTCGCTGCAACCCGCGCACCTGCCCCTCGACGCGACGCAGTCGTTTGAGCAGCGCCTCGCGGTCCTCGCTGTACCAATACTCGGTCATGGAAACCTCCGTCCGAACATTATACCCCTAGGGGGTACTTTACGCGAGAAACCGAAGCGGTCCGTGCCGTAACGGCTCCAAGCGGTCAATTAACAAAAAAATAATGTCGCCCACGACAAACAACAGCCTCCCAGACCTTGTTTCCCCTTCGGCGTGCCTCTACTCTTGGGGCCGTTGCGTCTGGACCCCCGTCCGTCGAAATCGGCGGCGCCGACGCGACACCGCCGAGTCGCCGCATCCGCGGCGAGCCGGGGACCCAGTTCCCGGGGTGAATCCGGCGCGTCCCCCACGCGCTGGTAGGGCGACAATTCGCGAAGCGGTTCCTTCACCGCGTCGACGAGATACTTCTTCCCGCCCGAACCCGTCAGCTAACCCGGTAGGCGGTCGAAGGAAGAAGAAGGAGAGCACCTCCCGGTGAATACACGTCAACTATGCGCCGTAGCGGCTGCCGCAGCAGTTGCCTTCGGCTTGCTCGGCGCATCTCCGGCGTACGCCGATCCCTCCCCCGACGAGGTCAGAGCCGACATCGACGAGCTGAGCAAGAAGCTCGACAAGGCCGTCGACGACTACAACGGCGCCAAGAACGACCTCGAGGACATCGAAGACCGCATCGAGGAAATCGAAAAGGAGCTGCCGGACCTTGAGGAAGACGTCGCCAACGCTCGCGTGATCGTCAGCGACATCGCCGCCAGCTCCTACGTCAGCGGACACCAAGTCTCCTCGGTCGAGACGCTTCTCGCCGGCTCGCCCGAGTCCGCACTGCAGCGGATGACGGTGCTCGGCGCCATCACCTCTTCGCAAGGCTCCGACATCGAGGCGTTCAGCGACTCCGCTACCGACCTCGAAGACGAGCAGGCGACTCTCAAGGACCTCAAGTCCGAGCAAAAAGACATCGTCGACGACCTGAAGAAAAAGAAGAAGGACCTCGAAGGCGAGATGAGCGAGCTCGAGGACCTCCTGGCGCAGGTCGACCCGACCAGCTCCGGCATCGACGGAGCCCCGCCGCCCGCCGGCGACTTCGCCGCCGCGGTGCAGTACGCGTACGACCAGGTCGGCGATCCCTACGCATGGGGCGCCTCAGGCCCGGACTCCTTCGACTGCTCCGGCCTGACCATGATGGCCTGGAGCGAACTCGGAGTCGGACTCAGCCACCAGGCATCCGCACAGTGGAACGAAACCGCCCGCGTCGGACGCGGCGACCTCGTCCCCGGCGACCTGGTGTTCTACAACGACCTGGCTCACGTGGCGATCTTCGCCGGCGACGGCCAGATCGTTCACGCACCCACCTCTGGACAGTCCGTCAGCGTCGCGGACATGGACGAGATGCCGATCGTCGGCTACGGACGTCCATACATGTAGGCGGACCCCCGCGCGGCGCCTCTGCGCGCCGCGCGGCAGTGCCCTTCTGGCGTGCCGCTTTTCGCACACGCGGAAAGTGACGCGCCGGTCACGGCCTCCCTAGGGGTGGTGGTACGCTTCCTTGCTGACCCCTGCTCGTGTCACCACCCCCGGGGACCTACAGGAGCCTGGCCGTGCGGTTCATTCCCGACGCCGCCATATCACGCAAGCGCCGCATACGCGGCATCGTCGTGTCCATATGCCTCGGAGCGGCGGCGGCCGGTCTCCACGCCGGCGTCGCGGCGGCCGAGCCGAGCGTAGAAGAACTCGAATCCCAGGTCGACAAGGTTTCTGAGGACCTCGAGATCATCGTCGAGGACTACAACAAGACCGCCGAAGACCTCAAAGAACTCGAAGAAGATCACGAGAAGCTCGGCGAATCCATGGACCCGCTGCGCGAGCGCGCCGACGCCGCGGCGGCGGAGGTCGGCGACATTGCCGCCGCGCTGTACCGCGGCGGTCCCATGATGACGGTGACTCCGCTGCTGTCCGGCAGCACCAGCACTTTCGCCGACCGGCTCTCGGTGCTCGACTATCTCGGCGTCGACCGGCTCGACCGGCTTTCCGAACTCACCGACGTCGCCGACGAATACAAGGCCGAGGAACTCCACATCGACGAGCTCGCCGACGAATACGACGAGCTCAAAAAGGACAAGGCCGACAAGGAAGCCGAGATCGCCGACGCCATCGACGAGCTGGAGGAGACGCTCGGCTACGCCATCGCCGGCGGCTGGTCCAACGGCGGCGGTCTGCCAGCCCCGCCGATTCCCGGCGGAGACCTCGGCTCGGCGACCGCCGCGGTCACCTTCGCCCACTCGTCGCTCGGCGCGGCATACCAGTGGGGCGGCACCGGGCCGGGCTTCGACTGCTCGGGGCTGACGAGTGCGGCCTGGTCGTCGGCGGGGGTGGACCTGCCGCACAGCGCCGCGGACCAGTACTACGCGACGTCGCGGGTCGGACGCGACCAGCTGCAGCCGGGCGATCTCGTCTTCTACTACGGCGACCTGCACCACGTGGGGATGTACGTCGGCGAGGACAAGATCATCCATGCGCCCACCGCCGGGCAGACGGTTCAGGTCTCGTCCGTCGACGAAATGCCCGTGCAGGGTTACGGCCGACCCGCCTGAGCGCCCGACACGCGGTAAATCTCCGATTTGTCCGACTTTAGCGTGTCAGATTGACTACCTTCTGCGAAAGGACGTTACTTACGTGGCGTTTCGCACAGAAATACCGGCAAACAGGGGGAAACATGCAAGCTGTTTCACGCAAAACCGCCGCGGCCCTGGTCGCGGGCGCAGCCGGTCTCGTGCTGCTCGGGCTGGCCTCTCCGGCGCAAGCCGAAGAAGATCCAACGGCTCCGGCC
>JBOGDN010000623.1:0-3816 GCA_050742995.1 Stackebrandtia sp.
GAACTGGAATGGATC
The DNA here is from genome assembly GCA_050742995.1 of Stackebrandtia sp. Lineage (GTDB taxonomy): Bacteria > Actinomycetota > Actinomycetes > Mycobacteriales > Micromonosporaceae > Stackebrandtia. The sequence goes on from JBOGDN010000623.1 coordinate 16, forward strand.
CCGGCCGTCCTCGGCCGCGGCGCCACAACTCTGCCGGTCAGATACACCAGACGGACCTGAACACAGGCAACCGCACCCCATCCGCGGCCTCAGGCCACCCGACGCCGAGCCGTCTGCACCCACATCCATGGAGATCCCATGACTACCCCTGCACGCTTCAAGTCCGACGTGGAGCTCAAGAGCTTGGACGTCCTCGCGCTGCTGCTGCCGCACCGGCGTACCGGCAACCCAGGTGAGGTCGCCACGCTCGACGACTTCGCCCCGCAACTTCGCCAGATTTCGGCCTTCGTCGCCGCCGATGAACCCATCGTGTTCACGCTCCCGGCGTTTCCGTGCAAATCGCCCAATCTCGCGAAGGTTCTCGGTCGCCAGCCCGACGAAGGAGAACGGTTGTCGCTGCGGTTTCTCGACGAGCTGTGCGCCGAGGTCGAGAAGGTCTACAGCCCAGGGGCCAGGCTGTTGATATGTTCCGACGGTCACGTCTTCGGCGATCTGATCCAAGTTCCCGACTCCCACATCGACGCGTATGGCCGGGGCCTGCGTGACATGCTCACCGAGAACGACCTGAGCCGGTTGCACACGTTCGACCTGTCCGACGTGTTCGGCGATCTGTCCTTCAACGACAAACGCGCCGAGATCGTTCGCCGCTACGGTCCGACGATCGAACAGCTGCGCGCCGAGGTGCACGCCGATGAACAGGCACGCCGGCTGTACCTGGGCATCACCCGATTCCTGGTGGAAGACGCCGCCGAGTTTTTCGGAACCCGCTCGGCGTTGCAACGTCAGTGCCGACAGCGGGCATACGGCGTCATTCAACGAAGCCGAGCCTGGAGCAAGTTGATCGCCGATCATCATCGGCAGCAGGTCCGGTTGTCAATCCATCCCCAAGCCCTGGGTTCGGCAAAGTTCGGCATCGCACTTCTTGAAGGTCCAGACGCCTGGACTACGCCATGGCACTCGGTGGCGCTGTATCACAATGACGGCTCTGTCGAGTTGACCCGGCGAGACCGGGCCGAGCAGCTAGGTCGACTGGCCTACCGCGGCGGCCGTCCTTCGCATTTCCACCAAGGCGGCTAAGTCGTCGTCCCGCAGCGCGACGATTCCGGTCCGCCGCATCCATCCGAACCTACGGCGTTGGCAAGTGGAGGGAGTGCCGCTCCTGCTCAGGATTAACGTCAGCAGCAGCGCGGCGTCCCAACCGGCCGCCGACGCCGTCGTGTTGGCGTACGAATTCAGCGCCAGGGCGATTCCGGCGGCGCCGTTGAGCAGGCCGGGTTCGTCTAGGCCGCGTCCCGTCCGCGGCTCTTGAAACCGGTAGCCGAACGGCGCATCGGGTTGGTAGAGGTCGACCAGACGCGCCGCAACCCGATGCATCTCGCCTTCAAGAACCCGATCGCGGCCGTCGTCGACTATTCGCGTCAGGGTTTGGAGCAGCCCGGCCCAGCCATGGCAGAGGCTCGCGTCGCCGACCATCCACATAGACTCCGGACGCGCGAACGCGGCCCGAGTCGCCTCCAACGCGGCGGTCGCCCACGTTGTCCGTTTGAGGGCCAGACCTGCCAGTTGAACGGCTCGGGCGATGCCGGGAGCGCCGTAACACCAAGCGACTCTGTCGGGATTCCCGGACGTCGCCTCTCCGAGTCGGATCTGCGTCAACGTGCGGTTCCCCGGCCAGTATGGGCCGTAGCCGTCCGAACGTCTGGACGCGAGCAGCACGTCGACGAAGTGTTCGACGGCTTCGTCGTGTCCGTCGACTCGTATCCCGCGCAGCCACGCCGTCGACAGCAGCGCGAGCGGTCCCGCGATGCCGTGGGCAAGGCCGAAGTTGAGATGCCCGTGGCGGTAGAGCGACTCGCCGGCGGAACCGGGGAACGGGGGGTTGACAGCCCACCATCCGGGCACTTCGACGCCGTCGACGACGGACGGTCGAACGAGCCGCGTCAGCGCCGACAATATCGCCGAGATCAGCTCCGCTTCGCCGTCTTGTTCGGCACACCACAACGCGTATCTCCCGATTCCCGCCAGACCGCTGATCGCGTCGAATATGTGGTTGGAGGTCGGCTTCAGGGGAAGGCGACGGCAGCGTGCGTCTTCTTGTTCAAGCAGCGCCCGCGCTCGTCTTCCCACTCGATCGTCGATATGGCCGAGCAGGCCGCGGTATTCGTCGCGGCGCCTTCGGGATCTTCGGGCGGCGAACGCGAGCCCCGCCAGACCGGTGTGCAGCCCTGCGGCTTGGGACGCTGAGGACGCCGCAGCCGACAGGTGCCTGTGCGCGACTCGGCTGTGACCGCTCTCGGCGTGAAGCAGGGCGACGCCCGCATGGCCGTTCAGCGAATATGACTGCCACGGGGCGACGTCGGCGGATTGGACTCCGTTCGCGCGGGCGCGGTCGAAGCCGGCGCGCACGGCCACCTCGACAGCCGCGGGATCGGAGAGGCGGTCCGCGAGCTCGCCTGCGATCGTCGCGGCTTTCGCTCGCGAGTCACTCATTCTGAAGATGCTTCCGGCGGGTTTGCCGGGCGCGCGTGACAGCCGAAACGACCGCGTATACCTTCTGCTCTCGTTCCGGATCGATTCCCAGGCTGCGGTTGACATGCATGTGGAATGTCGACGCCAAGACGCCGTTCGCCGACGTCCATAGCGCGCCCGTCTTCTCGAGCCGTCGGATGTGAACTCCGTAGTCGGCGACCGCCCGCGCCCGTGCCGCCCAGGCGGCGAGAACGGACAGGCGAGCCGGGCTGATTCGCAGGGCGGGCCAGTCGCCTTCCGGGTCGATGAGATCGAGCAGTTCGCGTTGACGCGCGCGGTACTCCCGGTATCGAGTCCTTTCGCGATATATCTGGAGTACGCGGCCTTCCCAGCCGACTGGATCGAACAATCGCGCCATGTCGACCAGTTCGGCGGCGCACAGGATCTCGGCTTCGACGTCGAGCCCTTGCCGGCGAAGCGCCAGCTGTTCCAGCACGGCGACGCTGTCCGCGTGGAAGAGTTTTTCTGCCTTCGCGATCGCCTCGGGGCCGCCATACCGATGGATTTCGGGCCTGTACGTGACTATGGAGAAGTCCTTGGCCAGTCCGTCGTCGCACAGCCGCGTGCCCCAGTCGTTCACGATTGAAAGCATGTCGGCCAGGTCCTTCGCCCGCTTTCGACGAAAGCGGAGACGCAGGTGAGAGCCGGCGTCGAAGTAACGGACGAAAAACCACCGGTCCGCGGCGTCCGACAGGCGGCGGACCACGGCCGCCACGTTTCCGGCCAGGATCTCGTCGTGGCGCTCGGAGTCCGCGTATAGATTAAGGCTCAGCCATTCTCCTCCCGGACGATGACTGACGTCGATTGATCGCGCCGGCGCGACGGGCGGCGAGAGCTGTGTCGGCGAACCCGACGCCGCCAACGGAACAACGATTTCGTTGGCGTATCCCTCCAGCCACCCGTGTCCGCCTTCCAGTTGCTCGTGCAGTCTCACATGCGAACTGCTCTGCAGCTCGTCGCGCAGAATGCGAAGGTGCAGCGCGTCGGTCAGGTCGAGCGGAAGCTGATGGTCCGCAAAAACGACAGACGCCTTGTCTGGAACGCGCCAGCGGTCTCGCCACGCGCTGAACCGCTCTCGCCATTCGCGCCACGACAGTCTCTTGTCGACCAGTCGGGCGTCCGGGATCCACGACTCCGGAGCCAATACCGTGCGTCCGGTACGCAGACGAGGCGTGTAGGGCAGCACCATGCCCGTTTGTCCCCAGTTCCACCGCTGCCACAGACCGCGGCCGCTCGCCGAGATCTCGTCGATCAAGCGGGCCACGGCAGACA
>JBOGDN010000624.1:0-2571 GCA_050742995.1 Stackebrandtia sp.
GACCCAGCCTCCGACGGTGGCGCCGCCGTCGGCGATCAGCAGCACCACGGTGGCGACCACCGCGACGTCCATCGCGGCGGCGGACACGATGTTCCCGCGTCGGGCGGTGCCCGGCGAGTTCATCTGGTGCAGGCCGAGCACGAAGCAGGCGGCGGCGCCCAGGTAGATCAGTCGGACGATTGTTTCCACTGTGCTCATCGGGCCACCGCCTCGGACTCGTCGCTTCCGGTTCGCGGGCGCACCGGATCGCGGCGGAACATGTGCAGCATCCGGTCGGTCACCGCGTAGCCGCCAACGGCGTTGGCGGCGGCGAAGGCCATGGCGACGAACCCGATCACGTAGCCGACGGGGGTGGAGGCCGAGGCCGCGACCATCATGGCCCCGATCAGCACGATGCCGTGGATGGCGTTGGCGCCGGACATCAGCGGAGTGTGCAGGGTCGCGGGGACCTTGCTGATCACCTCGACGCCGGCAAGCAGCGCGAGCGTGAAAATCGTCAGATCTGTCAGCAGTGCGGCGCTCATGCGGCTGTTCCCTTCGTCGCGGGCGTCGCCGGCTGCTCGTCGCGCAGCTGTCCGCCGTGGGCGATCACGATCGCGTCGGCGATCTCGTCGTCGAGGTCGACGTCGTCGGCGTCGTCGGGCAGCAGGTGCGCCACGACGGCGGAGATGTTGCGTCCGTAGGCCGTGGAGGCGGCGACGGGCATCAGCGAGGGGAGGTTTCCGGCGCCGACGATCGTGACTCCCGGGTCGACCGTGACCGTCTCGTCCGGCTTGGACCCGGCGACGTTGCCGCCGAGCGGCCCGCTCAGGGTGTCGACGACCACCGAGCCGGGCCGCATTCCGGCAAGCGCCGCCTCAGTGACCATCGCCGGCGGGCGACGGCCGGGGACTCCGGCGGCGGTGATCACGATGTCGTAGCGCGCGATCGCGGCCGAAAGCGCCTGCTGCTGCGCCTCGCGTTCGGCTTCGGTCAGCGCGCGGGCGTAGCCCCCCTCGGCCGAGCCGTCGCCGGGCGTGGCGATGTCGAGAAAGCGCGCTCCCAGGGAGGTGATCTCGGTCTTGGCTTCGGGGCGAATGTCGTAGCCGGTGACCGCCGCGCCGAGCCGGTGGGCGGTGGCGATGGCCTGCAGCCCGGCGACGCCCGCGCCGAGGACGAGCACGGACGCGGGTTTGACGGTGCCGGCGGCCGTGGTCAGCATGGGGAGGAATCCGCCGTAGGTGTCTGCGGCGAGGATCGCCGCCTTGTATCCGGCGACGGACGCCTGCGAGGTGAGCGCGTCCATGGACTGGGCGCGGGACAGTTTGCGCGGCAGCGACTCCAGCGCGACGACGGTGACTCCACGTCGCGCCCAGTCCTTGATCAGCTCCGCGTTGAGCCCCGGCTGCAGCAGCCCGACGACGATCTGTCCCTCGCGCAGGGACTCTTCCGTCGGCGGGCGCACGCACGCCAGGACGTCGGCTTCGGCGTAGACCCGCTCGCGGGACACGACCTCCGCTCCGGCGGCGCGGTACGCCTCGTCGGAAAACCAGGCCCGCGCGCCGGCGCCGGACTCCGTCAACACGCGGCGACCGGCGCCGCAGAGCCTCGCGGCCGTCTCCGGGGTCAGCGCCACCCGGCGTTCCCCGGAGGCCGACTCGTCGAGCGCCCCAATCGTCTTCGACGTCATGGCATCTGCTCCTTGTCCCTCCATTGCGGACTATTGGAACGTCGACCGAGCCCCGGGTCCCAGTCTGGTTTCGTGTGGTTGGCCTATTGAGGAATCAACGCCGGGCGCGGTATAGGAGTACGAATGTACCGTAAAGAACCGCTCTGAGGGATTCGCAAAGCGGCGCGGTTCGCCCAGAACCTGCTGCCCGCTCAAACCTCAAGCCGCCGCTAACAGGCCCCGCCCCACTACCGGGGGCAAACCGCCCATTCAATTTATTATGGTCGCTCGCGTCACCGGGCGGCGTCAAATAGTTATCGGTCGATGAGCGCGGCGCGGCCAAGTTGGCGCCGCCGCGACGCGGCGGCTCGGCATGATCCTTTCGTCGCCTCACGTCGACCTTGTGGGGGAAACGCCCCTGGACGCTGCCCCGACTCATTTCCATAATTTACCTATAACGCCACATGCGAATGCATTGTTTTACATGTCTCGAATGTTTAGGATCGCATCACAGAGAGTGTCCCTTGCAATAAGAGTGTCCTTTGCGACCAGAACCCCCACTGGGAGTGCACTATGGTGAATTACGCGCAGCTGCTCGACCTCGACACGTCGAAGCTGACCACGGCGGCGACCACGGCCGGAAGTCTGGGATCGGCTCTGTCGAGCCGCGGTTCCGAGGTTTCGTCCGTGGCCGACATTCCCTCGGGTATGTGGGACGGAGCCGACGCGCAAGCGGCGATAAGCCTGTTGAACCCGCAGTCGGGTCCGCTTTTCGACGCCTCCGACGCGTTCAGCCAGAGCCAGGGGATTCTCGAAGACCTCGCCGAAGGGCTGGAGAAGGCGAAAAGCATGCTCGCCGACGCCAAAGGCTTGGCCGACGGCGCCGGCATCACCATCGGCGCCGACGGCACGGTGACCACGCC